>JAEZHQ010000274.1 GCA_023416455.1 Pseudomonadota bacterium
GCGCAAACCTGGCTGCGCCGCGACGGGGCGGCCGAACCCGCCGCCCCCTGGCCGCGGGGCGGCGGGGTCTCGGCCGACGGGCGGCTGCGCTGCGATGCGCTGGGCTGTGTCTACCAGGGTCCGGGGCAGCGGGTGGCGCTGGTCCGGCTGCCGGACGCCTTCCCGGAGGACTGCGCGGCGGCCGGGGTGGTGGTCAGCGCGGAGGCGGCGGGGGTCTGCCGGGCGCCGCTGGTGCTCGACCGCTGGCGCCTGCGCCGCGACGGTGCCCACGCGCTGTACCTGGAGCCGTCCGGCCCGCGGGTGGAGAGCGTGCGGGGCCACCGCGGCGACCGGCCCTGGAGCGGCGGCGGCCTGTCCGCCCCACGACCGGCCGGTCAGTAGCGGCGCAGCAGGCCGACCAGCCGGCCCTGGACGCGCACGCGGTCGGCGCCGAAGATGCGCGTCTCGTAGGCGGCGTTGGCCGGCTCCAGCGCGATGGCGTTGCCGCCCTTGCGGCGCAGACGCTTCAGCGTCACCTCGGCGTTGTCCACCAGCGCGACCACGATGGTTCCGCTTTCGGCGGTGTCGCAACGCTGGATGATGACGGTGTCATGGTCGAGGATGCCGGCCTCGATCATCGAGTCGCCGGCCACCTCCAGCGCGTAGTGGTCGCCGGCGGCCAGCATGGCGGCCGGAATGTCCACGACGGCCGAATGGTCGCGCAGCGCCTCGATCGGGGTGCCGGCGGCGATGCGGCCGTAAAGCGGAAGCTGGACCGTCTCGGCCGCCGCCTCCCCGGCCGCCGGCACTTCGCGGCCGGCCAGCGCGAAGTCGCCCTTGATGACGTTGGGCTGGAACTTGCCGGCCCGCGGCGCCCGGACGCGCGCGGTCTCGACCCCGTCGGGCAGGCGCAGGACCTCCAGCGCGCGGGCCCGGTGGGGCAGGCGGCGGATGAACCCACGCTCCTCCAGGCCGGTGATCAGACGGTGGATTCCCGACTTGGACTTCAGACCGAGCGCATCCTTCATCTCGTCAAAGGAGGGGGATACTCCGCCCTGTCCGAGTCGCTCGTGAATGAAAAGCAGCAATTCGTGCTGCTTGCGCGTGAGCATGTGTGCCTCCCGGGCGGCGCCGCACTGGATATGGGAACAAAAGCAAAACGTTCCCCTATGTTCTAGTTTGGTTCCGGAGCCGCGTCAAGCGTCGGAACGGCCGAGCGCCAGGAGAAAGGTCATAATTCGTCGAATTCCTTTACAGGGCAAGATTGCTTCCGCCCAGGGGAAGAATCGCCACGCATTCGCCCGCCGCCGCGGCCGGAGCGTGGGCCGGGCGCAGGATCAGGCAGTCCGCCTGGGCCAACCGCGACATCGCCGCGTTGTCCTGGCGCGGGAAGGGGGTCGCCACCGCCCGGCCGTCCCCGTCGAAGGAAAGGGTGGCGCGCAGGAAGTCCTCGCGCTCGTCGCCGGCCTTCAGCGGCGCGCCCAGGCGGGCCGTGCGCGGAGCGGCGCCGTCGTCGGTGGGCAAGCCCTGGAGGGCGCGGAGCACCGGCTTCAGGAACAGGACGGCGGCGACGCCAGCCGGCACCGGGTTGCCGGGCAGCCCCAGCAGGGGAACCCCGCCCACCCGCCCGAACACCAGCGACTTGCCCGGCCGCATGGCGATGGCGAGGGACTCGACGCCGAGGCCGCGGTCGCCCGGCACGCGGCGGACGAGGTCGTGGTCGCCCTGGGCGGTGCCGCCGGTGGTCACCAGCAGGTCAGCGCCGGCGGCGGCGTCGGCCATGGCGGCGAGGCTGTCGGGGTCGTCCCTGGCGACCCCCAGATGCTGGGCGATGCCGCCTTGGGTGGCGACCAGCGCGCACAGGCCGAGCGCGTTGGAGCTGACGATCTGGTTCGGACCCAGCGCCTCGCCGGGCAGCACCACCTCGTCGCCGGTGGCCAGAACGGCGACCCGCGGCCGGCGGTGCACGCGCAGCCAGGGCCGGTTGGCGCCGGCGGCCAGCGCCACGTCGCGCGCGGTGAGGAGGCGCCCGCGCGGCAGCAGCTCCTCGCCGGCGGTGAAATCCAGGCCGGCCGGCCGGATGAAGCGGCCGGCCGGGACGGCGCGGCGGATGCGGACGGCGCCGGTCTCGGTGTCGGCGTCCGCGTCCTCCTGCATGACCACGGCGTCGGCGCCGTCCGGCAGGGGGGCTCCGGTGAAGATGCGGACGGCCTGGCCGGCGCCCAAGGTCCCGGCGAAGGCGTGGCCGGCGGCCGCCTCGCCGATGCGGGCCAGCGTGACGGGGGTGGCTCCGGTGGCGCCCGCCACGTCGGCGGCGCGGACGGCCCAGCCGTCCATGGCGGCGGCCGCGAAGGGCGGCTGGGTCAGGCGGGCGACCAGAGGGTCGGCGAGCACGCGGCCGAGCGCGTCCGGCAGTGCCACGGTTTCGGCCGGCAGGGGCGCGAAAGCGGCAAGGATGCGGGCGCGGGCCTGCGCGACGGTGATCACCCGGGCTCCCCGCCCGGCGGGCTTCCCCAGCTGCCGCTCTTGCCGCCCGCCTTGTGGACGAGGCGCAGGTCGGCGATGGTCATGCCGCGGTCCACGGCCTTGCACATGTCGTAGACGGTCAGGGCGGCCACGGAGACGGCGGTCAGCGCCTCCATCTCCACGCCGGTCCGGCCCTTCAGCTTGCAGGTCGCGGTGATGTCGACGGCGTTGCGGCCGGGATCGCAGGTCAGCTCGACGCTGACCGCGGTCAGCGCCAGCGGGTGGCAGAGCGGGATCAGGTCCGGCGTGCGCTTGGCGCCCATGATGCCGGCCAGCCGCGCCACCGACAGAACGTCGCCTTTCTTCACCCCGCCGGCCATGATGAGAGCCAGCGTCTCCGGCCGCATCAGCACCGAGCCGCGGGCGGTGGCGGTGCGTTCGGACTCCGCCTTGGCGGAGACGTCCACCATCACCGCCCGCCCCTCGGCATCGAAATGGGTGAAGCCGGTCATGTCGCCTTCTCCATGAAGACGCTGAGCGGGTCGGGGCCGTAGGATCCGAACGGCCCGCGCTCGCGGAAGCCGAGCTTGCGGTAGAGGGCCAGGGCCTCGGGCTGGTGGATGCCGGTTTCCAGGCGCAGGACGGTCAGCCCTTCGATCCGGGCCTGCTCCTCGATGCGCTCCAGGAGACGGCGGCCGATCTGCCCGCCGCGCACGGTGGGGTGCACGTACATGCGCTTGACCTCGCCGTAACCGTCGGGATCGACGCGCATGGCGCCGCAGCCGGCCACGGCGCCGGCGCGGCGCGCCACGAAAAAGCGGATGTCGGGAGCGGCCAGCGCCGCGATGTCGAGCGGATGGTTGCTCTCGGCCGGATAGAGGGTGCCGAGATAGGCGTCCAGCTCGGCGATGAGGCGGGCGACCTCCTCCTGCTGCGGGCTCTCCGGGGCGATGGTGACGTTGGGCACGGGAACGGCCTCCGGGGATCAGGCGAGGAGGGCGCGGGTGGCCGCGGCCACGTCGTCCTGGCGCATCAGCGATTCGCCGACGAGGAAGCAGCGGGCGCCGGCGGCGGCCATGCGGGCGAGATCGGCGGGACTGTGGAGTCCGCTTTCGGCGACCAGCAGGCGGTCGGCCGGGACGCCGCGGGCCAGCTCCTCGGTGGTGGCAAGGTCCACCGCCAGGGTTTTGAGGTTGCGGTTGTTCACGCCGAGCAGGGGCGTCTTCAGGGCCAGCGCGCGCTCCAGCTCGGCGCGGTCGTGCACTTCGACCAGCACGTCGAGGCCGTGGGCGAGGGCGGCCTCCTCCAGCTCCGCCGCCTGGGCGTCGGAGAGGGCGGCCATGATGAGCAGGACACAGTCGGCGCCGAGCGCGCGGGACTCGGCGATCTGGTAGGGATCGACCATGAAGTCTTTGCGCAGCACCGGCAGATCCACGGCGGCCCGGGCGGCCACGAGATACTCGTCCCGGCCCTGGAAATAGGGTTCGTCGGTCAGCACCGACAGGCAGGCCGCGCCGCCGTCCCGGTAGGCCCGGGCCAGCGCCGGCGGGTCGAAGTCGGCGCGGATCAGCCCCTTGGACGGGCTGGCCTTCTTGATCTCGGCGATGAGGCCGTGGCGGCCCTGCCCGACGGCCTCGCGCAGGGCGCGGACGAAGCCCCGCGGCGGCGACGCGGCGCGGGCGGCCTCCTCGACGGCGGCGGCGGGGCGGGCGGACTTGCGGGAGCGGACCAGAGCGCGCTTGTCGTCGCAGATCCGGGTCAGGACGTCACTCATGTCAGGCGGCGACCGGCTGGTTGGTGATGGACACGAGGCGTTGCAGGACGGTGCGGGCACCGCCGCCGTCGATGGCGTGGCGGCCCCGCTCGACGCCTTCCCGCAGGTCGCCGGCGGCGCCGGCCACCACCAGGGCGGCGGCGGCGTTCAGCAGGACGATGTCGCGGTAGGCGCCGGTGGCGCCGTCGAACAGGGCGTGGATGGCCGCGGCGTTGACCGCGGCGTCGCCGCCCTTCAGATCCTCCGGGCGGGCGCGGGGGATCCCGGCCTGCTCGGGCTCGACCTCGAACAGGGTGATCGCGCCGTCCTTGAGCTGGGCGACCTTGGTCGGGCCGGTGGTGGTGATCTCGTCCAGCCCGTCGGAGCCGTGCACGATCCACGCGCTCTCCGAGCCCAGCCGCTTCAGCACCTGGGCCAGCGGCTCCAGCCACTGCGGCGCGTAGACGCCGAGAAGCTGGCGCCGGGCGCCGGCCGGATTGGACAACGGACCCAGCAGGTTGAAGATGGTGCGGGTGCCCAGCTCGACGCGGGTGGGACCGACGTTGCGCATGGCGAGATGGTGGCGCGGCGCCATCAGGAAGCCGATGCGGGCGTCCCACAGGGCGTGGCGGACCAGGCCGAGGTCGCAATCCAGGTTGACGCCGAGCGCGGCCAGCACGTCGGCCGCGCCCGACTTCGAGGACATGGCGCGGTTGCCGTGCTTGGCCACCGGCACGCCGCAGGCGGCGGCCACGATGGCGGCGGCGGTGGAGATGTTGTAGGTGCCGGACCCGTCGCCGCCGGTGCCGCAGGTGTCGATGGTCCCGTCCGGCGCCTCGACCGGGATCGCCTTGGCGCGCATCACGCGGGCGGCGCCGGTGATTTCGTCCACCGTCTCGCCGCGCACACGCAGCGCCATCAGGAAGCCGCCCATCTGCGCGGGCGTGGCGTTGCCCGACATGATGATGTCGAAGGCGAGGGCGGACTCCTCCTCGTCGAGCGCGGCGCCGGCCGCGACCTTGGCGATGATGGCCTTCATGTCGGTCAGGTCGCCGTGGGCGGGGGTGGTCATGCGGCGGTCTCCAGGCGCGGATCCGCGGGGCGGCGGGCGATGGTCAGGAAATTCTCCAGGATCGCGTGGCCATGCTCGCTCTCGATGCTCTCGGGATGGAACTGGACGCCGTGGATCGGCAGTTCCCGGTGCGCGAGCGCCATGATCAGCCCGTCCGCCGTCTCGCCCGTCACCTCCAGACAGGAGGGCAGGGAGGAGCGCTCGACGATCAGCGAGTGGTAGCGGGTGGCGCGGAAGGGCGAGGGCAGGCCCTTCAGCACGCCCCGGCCGCCGTGGCGCATGAGGTCCACCTTGCCGTGCATCGGCACCGGCGCCCGCACCACCCGGCCGCCGAAAGCCTGGCCGATGGCCTGGTGGCCGAGGCACACGCCGAGAAGCGGCAGCGCGGCCCTGGCAGCGGCCTCGATCAGGGGCAGGCAGATGCCGGCCCGGTCAGGGTCGCAGGGGCCGGGCGACAGGACGATGCCCTCCGGTTCCAGGGCCAGGGCCTGCTCCACCGTCAGGCTGTCGTTGCGGCGCACCTCCACCGCGGCGCCCAGCTCGCCCAGGTAATGGACGAGGTTGTAGGTGAAGCTGTCGTAGTTGTCGATGAGCAGCAGCATGGGGGAGTCCCGGCGTCGTTCCGGATTTGTCGTTCCGGCCTTGTTCCACGGCCCGTACCCTAGCCGGTGGAGGCCGGGATTTCCAGCCCCGCCGCGCCCCCGCGGCGGTGACCGGGCGGCGGCATGGCCGGCACCGCCACCCCCGCGCCGCATCCGCTGTTGCAGGGGGACGCCGGCGGTGCCACCTTGCGCGGCGTTCGCGAAACCGGGTTCGGGATCAGTCTCCATGGCCAGCAAGACGCCGCGCAAGCCCCGCAAGGCCGCGGCCCGCCGCCCCTCCCTGCAACCCGTCCTCCTGGCACTGGCCGCGGTGGCCGCCGTCTTTGCCGCCGGATTCGGCGCCACCTATCTCAGCGGGCGGCAGGAGGCCGCGCCGGCCCCGGAGATGGCGCAGCGTTCCGCTGCGATCCCCGCTCCGCTTCCGCCCCCGGCCGCTCCGCCTCCGGCGGCTCAGCCCCTGGCCGCTCCGCCGTCCGCCGTCCCGCCCCCGGCGGCGCCGCCGCTTCCGCCGCCCGCCGCACCGGACAGCGCGCCTCGGCCACCGTCGGCGAC
>JAEZHQ010000085.1 GCA_023416455.1 Pseudomonadota bacterium
TGTTCGTGCCGCTTCCGGTTCCCGTCCCCATTCCGGCCATGGCGGACGCGCCGGCGGCGGTGCCCCCGGTCTGGGCGCCGGTCGTCTGGCGGACGCGCAGGTTGTTCTGCACGTGGCGGACGCCGGAGATGCTTTCCACGAGATCCTCGGCGCGCCGCTTGGTCATGCGGTGGTCGACGGTGCCGGACAGCGTGACCTCGCCATTGGACACGGTGACGTCGATTTCCGAGGCGTCGATGTGGGGGGCATCGGTCAGGCGGTCGTTGACGTCCTCCCGGATGCGGTCGTCGGAGCGGTTGTAACCGCGCGGTCCACGGCCGCGGTGCTGGGCGCGCATCTCGTCCTCGCGCCGGCGCCGCCCGGCGTCGTCGTCGCCGAACCAGGACGCGACCTCGTCGCCCGCCCGCTCCCAGAAGCCGCGCTCCTCGCCGTAGCCGCCACGGCCGCGCTCACGGCCGCGGCCGCGCTCCTCGCCGTAGCCGTACTCCGACCCCATGCCGCGGTAGCCGGCGAAGCCCCGGCCCTGGCCATAGCCCTCATCGCGGTCGGGGCGGCGGCCGAAGTCGCCGCCGTAGCTCTGCCGGCCGTAGTCGGAGCGCCCCTGCTCCGAGCGCCCATAATCCGAGCGGCCATAGTCCGAGCGCCCATAATCCGAGCGACCGCCATAATCACGCTCCATGCCGTAGTCGCGGCCCATGCGATCCTCGCGGGCGTAGCCGGAGCCGCCGTAGCCACCGAAGCCGCTGGAGCCCTGCCGGCCCCCGTACCCGCCGCCGTACCCGCCGCCGTAGCTCCCCTCGGAGCCCTCCTCGGGGCCATAGTCCCGCCGCCAGTCGTCGCGGCCGGACCCCCGGCCGTAACCCCCGTAGGTCTCGCGTCCGCCCTGCCAATCCGAACCGCCGCGGCCACCCTCGTGGCGCCCGTAGTCGCCCACATCGTAGGCACCGCGCCCATAATCGCCGCGTCCATAGCCACGGCCCTCGTCGCGATCGTAGACTCCGGCGTGGCGGCTCTGCCCGCCCCAGTCGCGGCCTTCGCCCCGCCAGCGGTCGTCGTCGCTCCAGCCGCGGCCCTCGTTCCTCCACCGATTCTCGTTCTGCGCCATGGTTGCAGGCTCCCGTTGGTCGTTGACGCCCGTCGCTTGCGTGACGGTCTCAGCTCAACAGCCTCCCGGCAGGGGCGTTCCCCCGAAGGGGCGGCACACGAATTGCTTGAGAGACGGTGCGGTTCCACGCAGACTCAGGCCCCGGCACCGCTCGCCGGGGCCGCCTTTTCTCCGCTTCAGCCGTCGGGCGGCTTGCGCTAGCCTTGCGGGTCGGCGCCGGAACCGCGACGCAGGAGCGACCATGCACGCCACCACCCTGGGGCGCACGCGCCACCGCTTTCCCGACCTGAAGGCCCTGCTCGCCGCCGCCAGCCCGCCCCGGTCGGGCGATGCGCTGGCCGGCATCGCCGCCGCCAGCGACGAACAGCGCGTCGCCGCCCGCCTTATCCTCGCCGACCTGCCGCTGAAGCGCTTCCTGGATGAGGCGGTCGTCCCCTACGAGGAGGACGAGGTCACCCGCCTGATCCTCGACCGCCACGACGCGGACGCCTTCGCGCCGGTGTCGGCGCTGACCGTCGGGGAGTTGCGCGACTGGCTGCTGTCGGCGGCGGCCGACGGCCCCGCCCTGGCGGCGCTCGCCCCCGGCCTGACGCCGGAGATGGCGGCGGCGGTGAGCAAGCTGATGCGCAACCAGGATCTGATTGCGGTGGCGCGCAAGGCGCGGGTGGGCGCGGCCTTCCGCACCAGCCTCGGCCTGCCGGGACGGCTGGCCGTCCGGCTCCAGCCCAACCACCCCACCGACGACCCCAAGGGCATCGCCGCCAGCATCCTCGACGGGCTGCTGATGGGCTGCGGCGACGCCGTCATCGGCATCAACCCGGCGACCGACAGCCTGGCCAACACCGTCCGGCTGCTGGAGTTGGTGGACGGCATCCGGCAGCGCTACGCCATTCCGACCCAGTCCTGCGTGCTGGCCCACGTCACCACCACCATCGCGGCGATCGAGCGCGGCGCGCCGGTGGATCTGGTGTTCCAGTCCGTCGCGGGGACCGAGGCCGCCAACCGCGGCTTCGGCGTCGACCTCGCCCTGCTGGGGGAGGCGCGCGACGCCGCCCTCGCGCTGAAGCGCGGCACGGTCGGCGACGATGTCATGTATTTCGAGACGGGGCAGGGGTCCGCCCTGTCGGCGGACGCCCACCACGGGGTCGACCAGCAGACCCTGGAGGCGCGCGCCCACGCCGTCGCCCGCGCCTTCCGGCCGCTCCTGGTCAACACGGTGGTCGGCTTCATCGGGCCGGAGTATCTCTACGACGGCAAGCAGATCATCCGTGCCGGGCTGGAGGACCATTTCTGCGGCAAGCTGCTGGGCCTGCCCATGGGGGTGGACGTCTGCTACACCAACCACGCTGAGGCCGACCAGGACGACATGGACAGCCTGCTGACCCTGCTGGGCGTCGCCGGCGTGAACTTCGTCATGGGGGTGCCGGGGGCGGACGACGTGATGCTGAACTACCAGAGCACCTCCTTCCACGACGCGCTCTACCTGCGCTCGGCGCTCGCCCTGCGTCCGGCCCCGGAGTTCGAGGCCTGGCTGGAGGGCATGGGGCTGCTCGGGGCGGACGGCCGCATCCGCGAGCTGCCGCGGGCGGCGCTGGCCGGGCTGATCGGCCAGGCGGAGGCGGCGGCGTGACC
>JAEZHQ010000101.1 GCA_023416455.1 Pseudomonadota bacterium
CTGTGGGCCAATTCGTGGGCGATCTCGTGGCGGACGCAGGCCGACTGGCGGCCGGCGCCCAGCGGCCGCAGCCGGGCCGCCTCGGGCTCCCGGCAGCGGTCGGCGGCGAGGTCGCAGCGGTCGAGGAAGGGGCAGCCCACCGCCGCCGTCGCCGCCTCCTGCCAGGGGATCTCCGCCACCGCGCGGCCGGGGTGGCGCAGCGACGGCTGCGCGTTGAGGAGCAGGCGGGTGTAGCGGTGGCGCGGCTCGGCGAAGACCTGGCCGGTGGCGCCGGTCTCCACGACGCAGCCGCCGTATATGATGGCGACCCGGTCGGAGAAGCCGGCCACCGCCGCCAGATTGTGGCTGATCATGATGGCCGACATGCGGTGCTCGCGGCGCAGGTCGGCGAGCAGGTCGAGGATGCCGACCTCGGTCACCGCGTCGAGCCCGGTGGTGGGCTCGTCCAGCACGATCAGGGACGGGTTGCAGGACAGCGCCATGGCGATGCAGACGCGCTGCTGCATGCCGCCGCTGAGCTGGTGCGGATAGGCTTTCAGGATCGCCGCGCCGTCGGGAAGCCGCACCTCGTCGAGCAGCGTCAGGGCGCGCTCGCGGGCCTCGTGCCGGCCCAGCCCGAGATGGAAGCGCATCCCCTCGGTCAGCTGCCCGCCGATGGTCCGCGACGGGTTGAGCGCCGCGGCGGGGTCCTGGGCGACGTGGGCGATGTGGCGGCCGAGCAGGCGGCGGCGCTCCGGCTCGGCGAGGCCGGACAGGTCGCGTCCGCGGAAGCTCACCCGTCCGCCCATCCGCCGGCCGCCGATGCCGAGGTGGCCGAGCAGGGCGAAGGCGAGCGTGGTCTTGCCGGACCCGGATTCGCCGACGATCCCCAGCGCCTCGCCCTCGTCGAGGGTCAGGGACACCCCGCGCACGGCCAGTTGGCCGGGGCCGTAGGGCGGGTAGGCGACGCTGAGGTCCTCGACGCGGAGCAGGGGTTCAGTCATGGTGGCGGCCGCTCAGGCTGGCGTCGATCGCGTCTCCCAGCAGGTGCAGGGAGGCGACGAGGGAGCTGATGAAAAGGATGGGGAACAGCACGACCCAGGGCGCCAGAAGCATCTGGCCGCGCGCCTCGTAGACGAGCGCCCCCCAGTCGGCGTCCGGGGGCTGCACGCCCAGGCCGAGGTAGTTGAAGGAGGCCCCGAGCAGGATGGCGTAGCCGGCGCGGATGCACAGCTCGACGATGATCGGGCCCCAGGCGGCGGGCAGGATCTCCCGCGCCATGATGTAGAGGGCGCTCTCGCCGCGGGCCTGCGCCGCCTCCACGAAAGGCGCCTGGCACAGGGTCAGCGCCGCGCTGCGCACCACGCGGGTGGTCCGCGGGCAGTAGGCGAGCCCGACGGCGATGACCAGGTTGGTCAGGTCGGCCCCGGCGATGATCAGGATGAGCAGGCCGAGCAGAAGCGTCGGGAAGGACATCGCCACGTCCATGACGCGCATCACGATCTGGTCGACGACGCCCCCGAAGTAGGCGGCGGCGAGGCCGGCCGGCAGGCCGATCAGGAAGCACAGCCCGACCGCGCCGGCCCCGAACACGAGCGTGATCTGGCCGCCGTGGATGACGCGCGAGAAGACGTCGCGGCCGTAGCGGTCGGTGCCGAACCAGTGCTCCAGGCTCGGCGGCTTCATGACCGCGAGGAAGTCCATCTGGTCCGGCGGATAGGGCGCCAGCAGCGGCGCCAGCAGCGCCAGCAGGGCGTGCGCCACCAGGATGCCCCCGACCACCGCGGCCAGCGGGTTGCGGGCGACGAAGCGGCGGACGGCGGAGGCCGGGGCCGCGGGGGGGCGAAGATCGACGGCGCTCATGTCTGGCTCTCCCGCAGGCGGGGGTCGGCGATGATGGCGGCGGCGTCGCCGATGACGTTGCCGATCACATAGACCGAGGCGACGACCACCGCGCAGGCCTGGATCACCGGCCAGTCGCGCTCGGCGATGCCGAACAGCATCAGGCGGCCGATGCCGGGGAACACGAAGATCTCCTCCACCACCACGATGCCCCCGAACATCCAGCCGAGGTTCATCGACAGCACGGTCAGCGACGGCACCAGCGCGTTGGGCAGCGCGTGGGTGAGGACCACCCGCCATTCCGGCAGGCCCTTCAGCCGGGCGGCGCGGACATAGTCGGAATGCATCACCTCCACCAGCGAGGCCCGCGCGACGCGGCCGACATAGGCGGCGAGGACGAGCCCGAGGGTGGCGGCGGGCAGCACCATGTGGGCGAGCGCGTCGCCGACCCCGTGCTGGAATCCTTCGTAGCCCGACGGCGGCAGGATGCTGAAGACGCCGCCGGCGAAGAGGAGGACCAGCAGGGTGCCGGAGACGAACTCCGGCAGCGAGGTGCCGACGACCGCGGTGGAGGTCAGCACGCGGTCGAGCCGGCTGCCCTCGCGCAGCGCGGTGATCAGCGCCAGGGCGAAGCCGCCCACCACGACGAAGAGGAAGCTGACCCCGGTCAGCGCCAGGGAGTTGACGAGGCGCTCGGCCAGGATGGGGCCGACCGGCCGCTGCATGCGCAGGGACTCGCCGAAGTCCCCGACCAGGATGCCGCCCAGCCAGCCGGAAAAGCGCGCCCAGGCGGGCTCGTCCAGCGCCATCAGGCGGCGGAGGTTGGCCAGCTCTTCCGGCGTGGCCTCGGTGCCCAGGATCATCGATGCGACGTCGCCGGGCAGAAGCTCGGTGACGATGAAGACCAGGGCGGAGATCACGAACAGGATTCCGACCATCCCGGCCAGGCGAAGCGCGAGAAACTTGACCACGTGGACCGCTCCATTCACCCTTGAAGGACCCGCCGCGCCGGCGGCGCGGCGGGTTCGGCGAATCCGCCTACTTCTTGAGCCAGATCCGTTCGGCCAGCAGGTTGATCCCCGGGTCCGCGCCATAGCCCTGAACGGCGGTCCGGTAGGCGGTGATGTTGTTGCGGAAGAAGGGGATCACGGCCGGGCCATCCTCGGCGATGATCGCCTGCGCCTTGTTGTAGAGGTCGCGGCGCTTGGCCGTGTCCAGTTCGCCCTGCGCCGCCAGCAGCAGGTCATCCACGGCCGGGTTCGAATAGAAGTAGTCGTTCAGCGTCCCGCCCTTGCTGCGCGTCACGAAGAAGGGGAAGATGCTGGTGTCGGTGGTCGGCCGCGCGAACCAGTTGTTGATGTAGAAGGGCTTCTTCTCCCACACCGTGTTCAGGAAGACGTCCCAGGGGGTGTTCTGGATGTCGATGTCGAAACCCGCCTCCTTGGCCATCTGCTGGGTGATCAGCGCCAGCGGCAGCATGCCGACGCGGGCGTCCGTGGTGTAGAGCGTCAGCTTCAGCCCCTTGGGGTGACCGGCCTCGGCCAGCAGCTTCTTGGCCTGGGCGATGTCCCGCTGGGCCGGCTTGACGTCGGGGTTGTGGAAGGGGTTGGACGGCGGCAGCGACTGGTCGTTGCCGATGGCGCCGTGGCCGCCCAGCGCCGCCTGCACCAGGGCCTTGCGGTCGAGCGTCAGCTTGAGGGCCTTGCGGACGCGCGGGTCGTCGAAGGGGGGCGTGTCGGCCCGCATGACGATCGGAACGAAGGTCCCGGTCGTCGCCTCGTCCGTGTGGATGTTCTTGAGGCTGTCGAGCAGGGAGAACTGCTCGGGGCGGACCTGCCAGATGATGTCCGTCTTGCTTTCCCGCAGGGCGTTGATCTCCGCCACGGCGTCCGGAAAGACGGTGGCGGTGAGGCGGTCGACGTAGGGCAGCGCCTTGTCGAAGTAGTTGGGGTTGCGCTCGACGACGACCTTCTCGCCGACGACGAACTCGGCGAGCTTGAAGGGACCGGTGCCGTCCGCCGTGGTGTTCAGGTTGGCGGTGGTGCCCGCCGGCGTGATGCGGGCGTAGGGCAGCGCCAGGTTCGACGGGAAGTCGGCGATCGGGCGCTCCAGGGTGAAGCGGACGGTCGTCGGGTCGACGACCTCGACCGTCTGGATCGGGCCGATGCCGCCGCGCCCGCGCGACTTGGTCTCGGGATCGAGGATGCGCCGGATGGAGAAGGCGACGTCCTCGGCGGTGAGCGCGCGGCCGGAGTGGAAGGTCACGCCGCTGCGCAGCTTGAACGTCCACACCTTGCCGCCGTCCGACGCTTCCCAGCTCTCCGCAAGATCGGGAACGACCTCGAACTTCTCGTTCACCCGGGTCAGGTTGTTGTAGAGCCACGAGGTGATGATCCACTCCTCGGCCGACCCCGTCGTCGGCGGGTCGAGCAGGCGTGGCGATCCGGGAAAGCTGATGCGCAGGTCGCCGCCCCGTTGCGGCGACTCGTCGGCCAGCGCTCCCGGCCCTGTCGTCGCAACCATCCCCATGACCAACCCTGCGAACGCGCGGCGGAGGCCGCGCGCGAGGTCGTTTCGTTCCATGCCCCATCCTCCGCGATTACCGGCGTATGTATTCTGATATCATATCAAATATCAGATCATGTCAATTGCCTTATGAAGGGGGTACGAACAATCGGCAA
>JAEZHQ010000148.1 GCA_023416455.1 Pseudomonadota bacterium
GCCTTGTCCCAGGCGGGATTTGCCTCCGCCCCGCCGGAAGCACCGGCGCGGGCGGTGGCCAGCTTGCGGCGGAAGGCCGGCAGTTCCAGCAGGTCGCCGCGCACGTCGCGCGACCGGCAGCGCACCAGAAAGTCCTGGTAGAGCACGGCGATGGAGCGGTAGGGCGCTTCCGGGTCCGCCAGCACCTCGCGCAGCACCTCGTCGTAGGCGGCCTGCCGCTCGGCGGCCTGTTCCTGGGTTTCCGGTTCCTCGGCAGGTTCCTCGGGCTGAGGGGCCACGGCGGGAGCGGGCTCCACGACGGGGCGTGGGCGGGAGAGCTGGGCCAGCAGCTCGGCGCTGGCCGAGGCCGAGGGGCGGCGCACCGGGTAGCGCGGCGGCTCCGGCTCGCCCGGCCGGAAGATCAGCTCGCGGGCGTCCTCCTGCGGGGTGTCCGGCAGCGGCATCAGCGTCGGGCTGCCGGTGCGCCCCTGCGTCTCCACCGCGCCGATGCGCAGGGGCAGCGGGCGGCGCGACAGGGCGGGGCCGAGGGCGATGAAATGGCCGCGCTCCAGGTCGCGGAACATCTCGGCCTGGCGGCGCTCCATGCCCAGCAGGTCGGCGGCGCGGGCCATGTCGATGTCGAGGAAGGTGCGCCCCATCAGGAAGTTGGACGCCTCCGCCGCGACGTTCTTGGCGAGCTTGGCGAGGCGCTGGGTGGCGATCACCCCGGCCAGCCCGCGCTTGCGGCCCCGGCACATCAGGTTGGTCATGGCGCCCAGCGAGAGCTTGCGCGCCTCGTCCGACACCTCGCCGGCCGCCGACGGGGCGAACAGCTGCGCCTCGTCCACCACCACCAGCATCGGGTACCAGCAGTCGCGGTCGGCGTCGAACAGCCCGCCCAGGAAGGCGGCGGCGTGGCGCATCTGCATCTCCGAATCCAGGCCCTCCAGGTTGAGGACCACGGAGACGCGGTGCTGGCGCACCCGCGCCGCCACGCTTTGCAAGGCGGCCTCGCCATGCTCGGCGGCGTCGACGACGACATGGCCGAAGCGTTCGGCCAGGGTCACGAAATCACCCTCCGGATCGACGACGGCCTGCTGCACCCAGCTGGCGCTCTGCTCGATCAGGCGGCGCAGCAGATGCGACTTGCCGGATCCGGAATTGCCCTGCACCAGCAGGCGGGTCGCCAGCAGCTCCTCCAGATCCAGCATCGCCGGCGCGCCCGCCGTCGTCCGTCCCATGTCGATGCCGACCTTCATCCACCCACCCCCTTGCGCCGAAGCCCACCCCTATAGCGCAAAAGGACCGGCGCGGACGAGAACCGCTTTGGGGCTGGCCGCCGACACCGCCATCCCCGGCCGCGGCCCCGGGGATGGCACGGACAAACCGGCGACGCCCATCACCCCCCATCACGCCCGAAGTCCCGTTCTTCCGAAGACGGGTGCCGCATGCTCCCTTTCGCGACGGTTTCTCAGCACGCCGACGAGCTGGCGTGCGTCTGGACCCACCGGTAAATGGTCGTGTGGTCGACAGGAGCGCCACGCCCGGCCATCATCTGCCCGAGGTCGCGGTCGCTGATCCCGGACCGGCAGTACCAGCGAACCGCCCAGAGCACGATCTCGCCCCCGAAGTGGCGACCCTTGAAATCCGTCACGGCCCGGCTCCCAATCTCGTTCGGGAATTCCGCCGGATGCGGACCGGCTTTGCAACAGAGCCCCTCCAACTGCCGGCCGTCTTCCGGCACGCCGCAGGGCGTCAGGTGCGGCGGACAAAGAAGGGCGGGCTCAACATCGTCTCCGCCGTCGCTGTCTTTGGTTGATAATGGCGGCGTTGTTTGCCGAACAAATGTCGCGATGCCCTCATTCCGCATGGTCTCGGGCGCCTGCGGCAACGGCGTGGCCGACGAACAGGAGAGCCGGCCCCGACCCCGCGACCGGCGCCGCTGCGGCAAGCTCGGCCAGCGTGCCGGCGGTGCGGCGCTCGTCCGGCCGGGTGCCGTTCTCGATGACCAGCACCGGCGTGCCGGACGACCGCCCGCCGTCGATCAGGGCGGCGGCGATGTGGGCGAAGCGGTCGCGGCCCATGTAGATGGCCAGCGTCGCCTGCGGATCGGCGTGGCGGCGCCAGTCGATGGCGTCGTCGTCGCCGGCGCGGCAATGGGCGGTGACGAAGTGCACGCTGCGCGCCACGCCGCGGCGGGTCAGCGACACGCCGGCCCCGGCGGCGCAGCCGAGCGCCGCCGTTATGCCGGGAATCACGCGCACGGGAATGCCCGCCGCGCGGAGCGCGTCCAGCTCCTCGCCCGCGCGGCCGAACAGCATGGGATCGCCACCCTTCAGCCTTACCACCCTGTGACCCGCCCGCGCGTGGGCGATCATCAGCGCGCAGATCGTCTCCTGCGTCGCGCTGTGCCGGCCCGAGCGCTTGCCGACGCAGATCCGCTCGACCCGCGCCGCTGCAAGGTCCAGCACGCCGGGACCGACGAGATGGTCGTAGAGCACCACGTCGGCCGCGGCCAACGCCCGCACGGCGGCCACGGTCAGCAACTCCGGGTCGCCGGGACCGGCGCCCACCAGGGCGACGCTCCCGCGGCGTCCCGGATTCCCGTCGGGGCCCCTGGTCAGATCGTCAGGCATGGCGGACCGCGATCTCGACCAGCCCGTCGCTGACCCGCACGGGAATGTGCCCGGCGCAGCCCTGGTCGGGGGCCACGGCCTCCCCGGTGCCCAGATCGACCACCCAGTTGTGCAGCGGGCAGGTGACGCGGCTGCCGTGCACGATGCCCTGCGACAGCGGCCCGCCCTTGTGCGGGCAGCGGTCCTCCAGCGCGAACAGCTCGTCGGTGACGGTGCGGAACACCGCCACGTCGCCCAGAGCGGTGCGCACGACGCGCGCGCCCTGCACCGGAATGTCCTCCACCCGGCCGACCGGGGTCCACGCGATCATCTGGTCCATTGTCGTGCTCCTGAAATCGGTCGTCGTCGGGCGCTCACCCCACCTGCGCCAGCGGGGTGAACTCGTGGGCATCGACGCCGCCGGTGGCGCGGGCCGCCCAGGGGTCGTCCTGGCTGAAGCTCTGGGAGAAGAGGAAGCGGGCGTTGAGGTCCTTGCGGCCCTTCGGGTCGTCCACCAGCCGCGCCTTGATGTGGTCGAGGCCGACGCGTTCCAGCCAGGGGGCGGTGCGCTCCAGATAGCGCGCCTCCTCGCGGTAGAGCTGCATGTAGGCGCCGGTGTATTCCAGCACCTCCTCCTCGGTCTCCACCCTCACCAGCAGGTCGCACGCGCGCACCTTGATGCCGCCGTTGCCGCCGACATGGATCTCGTAGCCGCTGTCGACGCAGATCACGCCCAGGTCCTTGATCGTCGCCTCCGCGCAATTGCGCGGGCAGCCGGACACCGCCAGCTTCACCTTGTGCGGCGTCCAGGAGCCCCAGGTCATCCGCTCCAGCTTCACCCCCAGGCCGGTCGAGTCCTGCGTGCCGAAGCGGCACCACTCGCTGCCCACGCAGGTCTTCACCGTGCGCAGGCCCTTGGCGTAGGCGTGCCCCGACACCATGCCGGCCGCGTTCAGGTCCGCCCACACCGCCGGCAGGTCCTCCTTCCTCACGCCCAGCAGGTCGATGCGCTGGCCACCGGTCACCTTCACGGTGGGGATGGCGAACTTGTCCACCACGTCGGCGATGGCGCGCAGCTCCCTGGCGCTCGTCAGCCCGCCCCACATGCGCGGCACGACGGAGTAGGTGCCGTCCTTCTGGATGTTGGCGTGCACCCGCTCGTTGATGAAGCGCGAACGGCCGTCGTCCACATACTCGCCGGGCCACGCCGCCAGCAGGTAGTAGTTCAGCGCCGGCCGGCAGGAGTGGCAACCGTCCGCGGTCTTCCACTCCAGCGCCTGGAGCACCGCCGGGATGCTCTTCAGACCCATGGCGGCGATGAGCCGGCGCACGTCGTCGTGGGTGTGGTGGGTGCATTTGCACATGGGCTTGGCGACATTTTCGGCCGCGTAGCCGTCGCCCAGCGTGACCTTCAGCAACTGCTCCACCAGCCCGCTGCACGACCCGCAGGAGGCCGATGCCTTGGTGTGGGCGCGCACCTCCTCCAGACTGGTCAGGCCCTTGCCGGTGATCGCCTGGACGATGGTGCCCTTGCACACGCCGTTGCACCCGCAGATCTCCGCCTCGTCGGAGAGGGACGCAACGGCATTCTTAGGGGCATTCTTGAGGGCATTCTTGGGGGCATTCTCAGGATTTGCGCCGGCACCCCCCTCCGCCATGGCCGCGTAGGCCTGTCCGAAGGCCAGTGTGTCGCGCAACGGCGCCACGTCGGTTCCATCCTTGAGGAGCTGGAAGTACCAGGGCCCGTCGCCCGTCTCCCCGTACAGCACCGCGCCGATCAGGCGGTCGTCCTTGAGGACGAGGCGCTTGTAGACGCCGCGCGCGGCGTCGCGGAAGACGATGTCCTGGCGGTCCTTGGCCGGGGCGAAGTCGCCGGCGGAGAACAGATCGATGCCGGTGACCTTCAGCCTGGTGGCGGTCACCGAGCCGGCGTAGCCGGCCGTTTCCTTGCCTGCCAGCCGGTCCGCGGCGACCTTGGCCATCTCCCACAGCGGTGCCACGAGGCCGTAGCAGGTGTTGCGGTGCTGCACGCATTCGCCGACCGACAGGATGGCGGGGTCGGACGTGCCCATGCCGTCGTCCACCACCACGCCGCGCTCCACCGTCAGTCCGGCGTCGCGGGCGAGCAGGGTGTTGGGGCGGATGCCGGCGGCCATGACGACGAGGCTGGCGGGGATCTCGCGCCCGTCCTTCAGCCGCACGCCCTCCACCCGGTCGGTGCCCAGGATCGCCTCGGTGTCGGCGCGGGTGATGACGGTGAGGCCGCGGCGCTCCAGCTCGGCCTGGAGCAGATGGCCGGCACTCCCGTCGAGCTGGCGCTCCATCAGCGTGCCCATCAGGTGCAGGACGGTGACGTCCATGCCGCGCAGCATCAGGCCGTTCGCGGCTTCCAGCCCCAGCAGACCGCCGCCGATCACCACCGCCGGGCCGCCGGCCCCGGCGGCGGCCAGCATGCGCTCGACGTCGTCCACGTCGCGGAAGGTGACGACGCCCGGCAGGTTGCTGCCCGGCACCGGGATGATGATGGGGTCGGAGCCGGTGGCGAGCAGCAGCCGGTCGTAGGGCACGCGCCGGCCGGCGCGCGAGACGACGACGCGGGCCTGCCGGTCGATGGCAACCACCGGATCACCGGCGTGAAGCGTCACGCCGTTCGTGTCGTACCAGTCCTGGGTGTTCAGCACGATGTCGTCGAAGCGCTTCTCGCCGGCCAGCAAGGGCGAGAGCATGATGCGGTTGTAGTTCACCCGCGGCTCCGCGCCGAAGACGGTGACCGCGTGCCGGCCGGGGGCGCGGGCGAACAGCTCCTCCAGCGTGCGCAGCGCGGCCATGCCGTTGCCGATGACGACGAGCCGTTCGCGGCCATCGGTGGGCGGTGTTGCGGGTGGAACTGCGAAAGCATGCGTGTCCATGATGGCTGCTCCCTGGCGCCTCGCGCGTCCGCGCTCCGCCTTCGCGGGACCCCCGGACGGGGCGCCGTGTGATTGAGGTCGTTGGATCGGCCGGATCCCGGCTTAGCCCGCCGTGTTCGCGCCCCCGTTGGCGCGCGGGGGGCTGCGCAGGATGTCCGACATGCTCAGGATCGCCTCGGCGACATCGACGATCCGCTTGTTCTGGTTCATCGCGGTCTTTCGCATCAGCCGGTAGGCGTCCTCCTCGGACACCCCGCGGCTGGTCATCAGCAGGCCCTTGGCCCGGTCGATGACCTTGCGCTCGCTGAGCGCCGTCCGCGCCGATTCCAGCTCCAGGCTGACGTCCCGCAGGCGGCGGGACTGGGCCTGCACCACGTTCAGCAGGGAGCGCATCAGCTTCGGGCGCAGGCCGTCGAGTGCGTAGACGCCGCCGTCGGCGTCGATGCCGTGGGCGGTCTGCGCCGGATCGGGGTTCAGCAGCATCATCGCCACCGGCACCACCGCATCCGGTGTCCCGTCGCACCCGTCTCCGTCCAGGCTGTCCAGGTCGGCGCGAGCCTGGGCCAGCGTGGCGGCGCAGAGGGTCCGGAGGTCGTCGCCCAGCCGGTCCTCCACCGCCTTCATGGCGTCGATGCGGCGCGTGGTGTGCTCGTACCACGCCTCGCCGGTGATGCCGTCGAAGTCGCCGTTCCGCCCGCCGCTCAACGCCACCGCGCGCATGCGTTCGACCTCGCCGCCCACCGGCCCCGCCATCGCGGTGTCGAAGGCCATGACCTGCGCCGGGGTCGCGAACTCCCGGAAGATCTGGAAGGCACGGTTCTGCGCCACCGCCAGGTCCACCAGCCGCCGGTGCTCGGCCGTGTCGAAGTGGCCGCGGGTGAAGCCGGCCCCGGCCGTCGCCCGCTCCTGCCCCGCATACTCCTTGCCCTGGACGAAGTTGAACAGCGCGACCAGGGCGCGTGAGATGGCGGGATCGGCGGCGGTGTCGGCCGCCTCGAACACCACGTTCAGCAGATGGCCGATCACGTCGGTGAAGGCCTTGACCGAATCCTGGGGGACGAGGGAGACCGACGCGACCTGCTCGCGCAGCGCGGTCATGCCGTCCAGCGCGTGCAGGGCGAGCGCCACGCGGGTGTAGAACTGGGCGCCGGAGCTCATCCGCTCGTCCACCCCTTCCAGCCGGGCGCGCAGGACCAGCTCCAGCCGCCGGCTGTCCTCCGTCCGCCCGGCCAGATCCCCGACGAACCGCAGCCCGTTGGAGCCGAGATAGATGGAGGAGGCCCCGCGCTCCTTCTGGAGCGCGTGGATCAGCTCGCCCA
This sequence comes from Pseudomonadota bacterium, assembly GCA_023416455.1. GTDB lineage: Bacteria > Pseudomonadota > Alphaproteobacteria > Azospirillales > Azospirillaceae > Azospirillum. Next base: position 6,823 of record JAEZHQ010000148.1, read on the forward strand.
TGTCGCGCACCAGCTCGCTGACCGACAGGAGTTGCTCGACGTCGCGGATGCGGCACAGCTTGGCGAAGCGCAGGAACCGCGCCGCCGGCGACCCCGTCGTCCCAACCTGCTCCGCATCCGGACGATCCGTCATGGCCGCACCCCCCTCCCACATCAGGCCGCCGCGACCAGCCGGTGCCGCTCGTAGAGGAAGCGCAGCACGGTGGAGCGGCAGTCCAGATAGGTCGGATCGGCGACCAGCTCGATCCGCTGGCGGGGCCGTGCCAGCGGCACCTCGCAGATCTCGCCGATGCGCGCCGCCGGACCGTTGGTCATCATCACGATGCGGTCGGACAGCAGCACCGCCTCGTCCACGTCGTGGGTGATCATCAGCACGGTGTTGCCCAGCTCCGCGTGGATCTGCATCACCTGGTCCTGCAGATGGGCGCGGGTCAGCGCGTCGAGCGCGCCGAAGGGCTCGTCGAGCAGCAGCACCTTCGGCTCCATGGCGAGCGCGCGGGCGATGCCGACGCGCTGCTTCATGCCGCCGGAGATCTCCGCCGGGCGCTTGTCGAGCGCGTGCTGCATCTGCACCAGCTCCAGGTTCCGCAGGGTCCAGTCGCGCCGCTCGGCGGTCGACTTGGTCTTGCCGAACACCTTGTTCACCGCGAGCTGGACATTCTCGTAGACGGTCAGCCAGGGCAGCAGGGAGTGGTTCTGGAACACCACCGCGCGGTCGGGGCCGGGCTGATCGACGAGCTGGCCGTCCAGCAGCACCGCCCCGCTGGTGGCATCGGTCAGACCCGCCACGATGTTGAGCAGGGTGGACTTGCCGCAGCCGGAATGGCCGATGATGGAGATGAACTCCCCCTTGGCGACCTCCAGCGAGACCTTGCGCAGCACCTCGGTGGTGGCGCCGCCGCGGCGGAAGCTCTTGTCGACCTGCTCGATGGACAGGTAGGCGTGGGTCATGGCTCCGGCCCTCCTCAGGTGTTGGCGGTGCCGCGGGTGATGCCGCGGGCGAGCAGGGCGACCAGACGGTCGAGCATGAAGCCGACCAGCCCGACATAGACGAGCGCCAGGATGATGTCGCTGATCAGCGAGCTGTTCCAGGCGTCCCAGATGAAGAAGCCGATGCCCACGCCGCCGATCAGCATCTCCGCCGCCACGATCGCCAACCAGGACAGGCCGATGCCGATGCGCAGGCCGGTGAAGATGTAGGGGGCGGCCGACGGGATCATGATCTTGAAGAAGTATTCGCTGGCGTTCAGCCGCAGCACCCGCGCCACGTTCTGGTAGTCGGCCGGGATGTTGCGGATGCCGACCGCGGTGTTGATGATGATCGGCCACACCGAGGTGATGAAGATCACGAAGATGGCGGAGGGCTGGCCGTCACGGAAGGCGGCCAGCGACAGCGGCAGCCACGCCAGCGGCGGCACCGTGCGCAGCACCTGGAACAGCGGGTCGAGCCCGCGCATCGCCCACACGCTCTGGCCGACCAGCGTGCCGAGCGCCACGCCCACCACCACGGCGATGGTGTAGCCGACGGCCACCCGCTTCAGGCTGGCCAGCAGGTGCCAGAACAGCCCCTTGTCGATGCCGCCGCTGTCGAAGAAGGGATCGACGATGAGCTGCCAACTGTTCTCGATGATGGCGGACGGCGCCGGCAGGCTGGCGCCGGGGGTGGAGCACAGCATCTCCCACACCGCCACCAGGATGGCGAGGGTCATCAGCGGCGGCAGGGTGACGGTGGCCATGTCGCGGGCCATCCGCGCCATCCGCCCGGTGGCGGCCGGGTGGCGGGGCACCGGCAGGGTCAGGACCGCGGCCTTGCCGCGCGGCGCCTGGGCGGCGGGGACCTTCGCGTCCATGGGGGCCGTCACCGGTTTTCTTGCGATGGTCTGCATTGGAACTCTCCCGGTGCTCAGGCGATGCGCTTGATGGACAGGCTGGCGAGGTAGGCGGCCGGGTTCTCCGGATCGAAGACGGTGCCGTCGAAGAAGGTCTCCTTCCCGCGCGAGGTGGAGGTCGGGACCTGCTCCGCCGGAACGCCCAGCGCCTTGGCCGCGTCGCGCCACAGATCCTCGCGGTTGACCTTGGCGATCAGCGCCTTGAAGTCGGTGTCGGGGGCGAGCTTGCCCCAGCGCACATTCTCGGTCAGGAACCACAGGTCGTGGCTGGGGAAGGGGTAGGAGGCGAAATCGCGCCAGTACTTCATGATGTGCGGGCTGTTCTCCACCACCTTGCCGATTCCGTAGTCGAACCTGCCTTTCATGCGGTCCTTGATGTCGGTGACGGGGGCGTTGATCCAATTGCGCTTGGACACGATGGCCGACACCTCGTCGCGGTTGGCCATGTCGTCGCACCACATCTGCGCGTCCTGCACCGCCATCAGCAGCGCCTTGGCCGCCTTGGGGTTCTTGTCCACCCAGGCCGCGCGCATGCCGAAGGCCTTCTCCGGATGCTTGTTCCACAGCTCGCCGGTGTTGATGGCGGTGTAGCCGATCTTCTGGTTCTTGAGCTGCTCGTTCCACGGCTCGCAGACGCAGAAGCAGTCCATCGTGCCGACCTTCATGTTCGCCACCATCTGCGCCGGCGGGACCACGATGGTCTCGATGTCCTTGTCGGGGTCGATGCCGCCGGCCGCCAGCCAGTAGCGGATCCACAGGTCGTGGGTGCCGCCGGGGAAGGTCATGGCCGCCTTCACCGGCTTGCCCGACGCCTTCTTCTTCTCCAGCGCCACTTTGAACGGGGCCGTGTCCAGCCCGACCTTGAGGTCGGCGTATTCCGCCGCCACCGAGATGCATTGGCTGTCGAGGTTCAGGCGCGCCAGGATGTACATCGGCGTCGGCTGGTTGTTCTGGGTCACCACGCCGGCGGAGATCAGGTAGGGCATGGGCGTCAGGATGTGGGCGCCGTCGATGCCGTTGCCCTCCGACCCCAGCACGAGGTTGTCACGGGTGGTGCCCCAGGAGGCCTGCTTCAGCACCTCCGTGCCCGGCATGCCGTATTTGGCGAAGAAGCCCTTTTCCTGGGCGATGATCAGTGGGGCGGCGTCGGTCAGGGCGATGAAGCCGAGCTTTGCGAAGGTCACCTCCGGTGTGTCGAGCGGGGCGGCCCAGGCGCCGCCGGGCAGCGCCTTGTAGGCGGCGCCCAGGATGGCGGCGGTGCCGCTGGCGTAGGCGCCCGTCTTCAGCAGCGCGCGGCGCGACAGCGGGGCGGTGAGGGCGGTGGCCGGGGGAATGGCGAGTGCGGGTTTGCGGTTGGTGGTGTCGGACATGGCAGGGATCCTCGGGCGTGGGGCCGGCGGGCGGCCGGTCAGCGTGACAGGGCGAGGAGAGGGGTCTGGATCACGCGGTCACGCTGTGCTGGGAGCCGCTTCGACACCGGGCCGCTGCCTGGGGGAAGACACGGGCACACGGAACGGAACATGCAGTTCCTCCTGCAAGAGCGCGGTTGCCAAGACCCTGTGCACCGCCGGGGCTGGCCGCCGCACGGTGCGTCTCAACGGTTCGCCAGCTCGCCTTTGAGCCGGGCTGTGCGCGTCCCTGACCCTTGGGACCTTGCAAAGAGGCATCCGACGCCGTTGTCGGCCTCGGACAGGATTTTAGCAAACCATGTGCCAAACCCGGCCGCCTTGCGGAATGCGGCTTTGGCCGATCCGGGACGGGCGCCATGCGTCCGTATCTGCACAGCAAATCGGCGGCAGGTTGAATTTTGGGCGACTGGGGCGCTCGATACCGTCGGCAAGATCCGGCGGCGGCAGCATCCGGGCCTGAGCATCCCCGGCATCCTGCCGACCATGTTCAACCGGAGCGACGCGGTGGAGCAGCAGGCGCTGAACGATCCGCGCAACCTGCTGGAGGGACGGGCGCGGATCTTCGAGCCCATCCCCGCTCCACCGAGGTGGACCAGGCCACCTACGCCGGCGAGTTGCCGATCCGGGTGCTGCCGAAGAGCCATTCCATCAGTGCCTGCCGCGGCATGGCCCGGGAGATTGTCGATGGCGACC
>JAEZHQ010000194.1 GCA_023416455.1 Pseudomonadota bacterium
TCCCGGCGGGCCTTGCGCTCGGCCGTCGCCTGGGCGCGGCGGGCGACCTCGGCCAGGCGCTTCTCGGCGTCCGCCAGATCGTGCCGGGCGGCGTCGCGTTCGAGCGCCTTGCGCGCGCGGTAGAGGCTCCCGTTGCCGCCGTAGCGGGTGGCGCCGAGCGGGCTCAGCTCGACGATGGCGTCCATCGCCTCCAGCAATTCGCGGTCGTGGCTGGCGACGATGGCGCCGGTCCGCCAGCCGGCGAGCAGCGCGATCACCGCATCGCGGCCCGCGCGGTCGAGATGGTTGGTCGGCTCGTCCAGCAGCAGGAAGTCGGGCTCCGCGAAGACGACCGCGGCCAGGGCGGCGCGCGTGCGCTGCCCACCCGACAGCGCGGCCAGCCGGGCTTCCGGCTCCACGTCCAGCCCGACGCGGGCGAGCGCCGAGCGGAGGCGCGCCTCCAGCGTCCAGTCGGCCTCGGCCAGGTCCCCGGGGCCGGCGGCACCGGCTTCCGCCCGGCGAAGCAGGTCGAGCGCCGCGGCCGCGCCGAACAGGCCGGCGATGGTCTCCTGCGGGTCCGCGCCGGCCGTCTGGCGCAGGACGCCCAGGCTGCCGCTGACGGCCACCGCGCCTGAGCGGGGGCGCAGCGCGCCGGAAATCAGGTTGAGAAGCGTGGTCTTGCCGACGCCGTTGCGGCCGACGAGCCCGGCCCGCTCCGGGCCGAAGGCCAGCGTCAGGCCGGACAGGAGGGCATGGCCGTCAGGCGTGGACCAGGCGAGGCCGGACAGGGTGATGGAAGGCGGCATGGATGCGGATGTCCCCGGTGGCAAGGCGAAGCGGCGTTGCGGTCGGGGAGAAATCCATGTCGGCACCATCCTGCGGGGTTGCGGCGATGGCACCAGGATGGGCGTGGTCCGGCGGCCGGTCAAGGCCCGTGGGCGGGGGAATGCGCGGCCCGAACCGGAGCGCCGGCTCAGCGAACCGCCTTGCGCGCCGACAGCAGGATGCTGGTTTCGGTCGAGGCGATGCCGGCGACCTGGCGGATGCGGCGCAGCGTGTCGTCGAAGGACTCCAGCGTGTCCGTCTCGATCTCGGCGACCACGTCCCAGCGCCCGTTGGTGGTGTGGAGCGCCCGCACCTCGGGGAAGCCGTGCAGGCGTGCGATCACCGAGTCGGCGGCGCGGCCTTCCACCTCGACCAGGGTGATGGCCCGCACCGGGGCCGGGCGGAGATCGCGGCGCAGCAGGACCGTGAAGCCCGCGATCACCCCGCTCTCGACCAGCCGGTCGATGCGGGCGCGCACCGTGGCGCGCGACACGCCCAGTTCGGCGGCGAGGCCGGCGACCGGCCGGCGGGCGTCGGCGCGCAGCAGGGCGAGCAGGCGGTGATCCAGGTCGTCCATGGCAAAATGATAAGCAAGCCTGTCCGGATTGTCAAAAATCCCGCCGTTTGTTGACGCTTTTCGGACTTTCTGCCGCCTGCACCGTTCCCGATATTGGATCCCGTGTCGGGATGGCTGAGGCGCGGAGGAGGGCGGCATGACGGCGATGGTCGGCGGGCAGCGCTTCGTGGAGATCCTGGGCGTTCCGGTCGAGGCCGGGGCCGGTCATCCCGGCGCCGTCATGGGGCCGGCGGCGCTGCGCACGGCGGGACTGGTCCGCGCGCTGCGCGATCTCGGCCACGAGGTCCGCGACCTCGGCGACCTGACGCCGGAGCCGTGGAGTCCGGAGCCGGCCGGGCAGGCCCGCCTGGCCGAAATCGGCGCTTGGTCGCGGGCGCTGGCCGTCCGCGCCGCCCGGATGATGGAGGGCGGCGGGGTGCCGGTCTTCCTGGGGGGCGACCACAGCCTGTCCATGGGTTCGGTCACCGGCGTGGCCCGCCACTGCCGCGCCGTCGGGCGGCCGCTGTTCGTTCTGTGGCTGGACGCCCACGCCGACTTCAACACGCCGGCCACCTCGCCGTCCGGGAACCTGCACGGCATGCCGGTGGCCCTGCTGTCCGGCGAGGAGGGGTTCGATTCCATCATCCCCAGGGCGCAGCGGAGCCCGGTCGAGCCGGCCAATCTCCACCTGTTCGGCATCCGCTCGCTCGATCCCGGCGAGCGGCGCCTGCTGCGCGCCCGGGGCGTCGACGTGGTGGACATGCGCCTGATCGACGAGCATGGCGTCGCCGTGCACATGCGGCGCATCATCGACCGCGTGGCGGCGGCGGGCGGGCACCTCCACGTCAGCCTCGACGTCGATTTCCTCGACCCCTCCATCGCGCCCGCCGTGGGCACCGCGGTGCTGGGCGGCGCCACCTACCGCGAGGCGCACCTGATCATGGAGATGCTGCACGACGCGGGGATCGTCGGCTCGGTCGACGTGGTGGAGCTGAACCCCTTTCTCGACGAGCGGGGCAGGAGCGCGCTTCTGCTGGTCGACCTGGTGGCCAGCCTGTTCGGCCGCCGCATCATCGACCCCGCGGTCACCCGGTCGCAGATCGGCGGCCAGGCCGTCTGACCAGGGGCCGCCCCGCACGGGACAAGCGGATAACGGACCACGCAAGACCTGGGAGATGCTGACATGATGCCGCGCGCCGCCGACCTCATCGGCTCCGAATCCCGCCTGGGCGCCCACAACTACAAGCCGCTGGACGTCGTCCTGGCGCGCGGCGAGGGGGTCCATGTCTGGGACGTGGAGGGCAACCGCTACCTCGACTGCCTGTCGGCCTATTCGGCGGTCAACCAGGGCCACTGCCACCCGAAGATCCGCGAGGCGATGGTCGCGCAGGCGTCGCGGCTGACCCTGACCTCGCGCGCCTTCCGCAACGACCAGCTCGCCCCCTTCTACGAGGAGCTGGCGGCGCTGACCGGAGCGCACAAGATCCTGCCCATGAACAGCGGCGCCGAGGCGGTGGAATCCGCCATCAAGACGGTCCGCAAATGGGGCTACGAGGTCAAGGGCGTGCCCGGGGACCGGGCGGAGATCATCGTCTGCGCCGACAACTTCCACGGCCGCACCATCACCATCGTGGGCTTCAGCACCGACCCAGACGCGCGCGGCGGCTTCGGCCCCTTCGCGCCGGGCTTCCGCATCGTGCCCTTCGGCGACGCCGCGGCCATGGAGGCGGCGATGACCGACAACACCGTCGCCGTTCTGCTGGAGCCCATCCAGGGGGAGGCCGGGGTGGTCATCCCGCCCGCCGGCTACCTGCGCCGCGTCCGCGCCCTGTGCAGCGCGCGCAACGTCGTGATGATCCTGGACGAGATCCAGACCGGCCTGGGGCGCACCGGCAAACTGCTGGCCGAGGAGCACGAGGGCGTCGAGGCCGACGTGACGCTGATCGGCAAGGCGCTGTCCGGCGGCTTCTACCCGGTGTCGGCGGTGCTCTCCAACTCCGAGGTGCTGGGCGTTCTCAAGCCCGGCCAGCACGGCAGCACCTTCGGCGGCAACCCGCTGGCCTGCGCGGTGGCGCGGGCGGCCATGCGCGTCCTGGTCGAGGAGGGCATGATCGAGAACGCCGCCGTCCAGGGGGCCTATTTCCTTGAGCAGCTCCAGGGCATCCGCAGCAACCTCGTCCGCGAGGTGCGCGGACGCGGCCTGATGCTGGCGGTGGAGCTGCACCCGGAGGCGGGCGGCGCCCGCCGCCACTGCGAGGCGCTGCGCGCGCGCGGCGTGCTGGCCAAGGACACCCACGACCACACCATCCGCATCGCCCCGCCGCTGGTCATCACCCGCGACCAGGTGGACTGGGCGCTGGAACGCTTCGACGCGGTGCTGACCGGCCGGACGGGATGACCTACACTGCGGGCCGCCCCCTCACCCGCGCCGGCCGGCCATGCGTTGCGAACTCCTCGACCTTCCGGCGGCGACGCCGGGCACCCGGCGGTCGCTGACCGTGCAGCGCTTCGGGACGCCCGGCGCCCGTCCCCGTGTCCATCTCCAGGCGTCGCTGCACGCCGACGAGGTGCCGGCCATGCTGGTCGCCGACAAGCTGCGCCGCATCCTGGCGGCGTGGGAGGCGCAGGGGCGTCTCGTCGGCGAGGTCGTCCTCGTCCCCGTCGCCAACCCCATCGGCCTCGCCCAGTCGGTGCTGTCCGCCCCGGTCGGCCGTTTCGACCTCGGCGACGGGCGCAACTTCAACCGCGACTTCCCGGCGCTGTCCGACGCCCTGGCCGAACGGGCGGCGGGCCGCCTGACCGGCGACGCCGACGCCAACCTTGCCGCCGTGCGCGCCGCCCTGGGCGAGGCGCTGGCCGGCTGCGTCCCGCAGACCCCGGTGGAGCAGCTGAAGCACCGGCTGCTGGACCTGGCGCTGCCGGCCGACGTGGTGCTCGACCTGCATTCCGACGCCGAGGCGGTGGTGCATCTCTACACCCTGCCGGATTCGGCCGCCGTCTTCGCGCCGCTGCAACGGCTGCTGGGCGCGGCGGCGGTGCTGCTGGCCGAGGAGTCCGGCGGCGACCCCTTCGACGAGGCGCTCAGCCGCCCCTGGCTGGCCTTGCGGCGGCGCTGGCCCGACCGGCCCATCCCCTTCGGCTGCCACGCGGCGACGGTGGAGCTGCGCGGCCAGGCCGACGTCGCGCACGGGCTGGCCGAGGCCGACGCCGCGGCCATCGCCGGCTTCCTCGTCCATCTGGGGGCGGCGGCCGGCGACCCGCCCGCGCTGCCCGACCCGCTCTGCGCGCCGACGCCGCTGGAAGCGGTCGAACCGCTGGTCGCCCCGGCGGCCGGCGTGCTGGTCTTCCATTGCGCCGTGGGGGACCGGCTGGAGGCCGGCGACCGCGTCGCCGACATCGTGGACCCGCTCGACGGCTCCACCGTCGCGGTCCGCAGCGGCTCGGCCGGGCTGCTCTACGCCCGGGTGGCCACCCGCTTCGCGACCCCCGGACTGCGCATCGCCAAGGTGGCGGGGACCGCGCTGCGGCGCAGCGGGCCACTGCTCGGCGCCTGACGCCGTTTCGAAGGACGGGCGTGGCGGACGACTCGGGGCTGGGCGGACCGGAGGCCGGCGGCACGCCCGCGCCCGCCACCTCGAAGTCGGCCTTTTCAACCGCTTAAGGAAAGAGCACACTCGGGGCAAAGCGCGGGCAGGGGCGTTGGGCCTGCACAAACGTTCGGCAGGGCCTTGTTTTGGTTACGGCTTGAGCAACGGACTTGTCGAATTTCTTAAACGCATGATACCGTCCGGGCCATTATTGCATCGGACGTGAGCGGGGCCGCCGGCCCGTGCCCGCGTCGCCTTCGGACGGAGGGGAGGTCATGGACGGCGGCATGGCGGCGACGGCGCAGGCTCTGGTGCGGTTCGTCGGGGTTCAGAAGACCTACGACGGCGAGCATCTCGTGGTGAAGAACCTCGACCTCGACATCCGCAAGGGCGAGTTCCTCACGCTGCTCGGCCCCTCGGGCTCGGGGAAGACGACCACGCTGATGATGCTGGCGGGGTTCGAGGTGCCGACCCACGGCGAGATCTACCTTGCCGACCGGTCCATCAAGAACATGCCGCCGCACAAGCGCGACATCGGCATGGTCTTCCAGAACTACGCCCTGTTCCCCCACCTGACCATCGAGGAGAACGTCGCCTTCCCGCTGGCCGTGCGCGGCGTCCCCAAGGCGGAGGTGCGGGAGCGGGTGCGGGGCGCGCTGCGCATGATCAAGCTGGAGGATCTGGCCCGCCGCCGCCCCGGCCAGCTCTCCGGCGGCCAGCAGCAGCGCGTGGCGCTGGCCCGCGCGCTGGTCTTCAACCCCCAGCTCGTCCTCATGGACGAGCCGCTGGGCGCGCTCGACAAGCGGCTGCGCGAGCACATGCAGCTCGAGATCAAGCATCTGCACGAGACCATGGGGATCACCGTCGTCTACGTGACCCACGACCAGAGCGAGGCGCTGACCATGTCGGACCGCATCGCCGTCTTCAACGACGGGATCGTGCAGCAGATCGACCGCCCCGACGCGCTCTACGAGCGGCCGGTGAACAGCTTCGTCGCCAACTTCATCGGCGAGAACAACGTGCTGGCCGGAACCGTTGAGAATATTCAACAAGATTTCTGCCGCGTCGCCCTGGCCCATGGCGGAACGGTGGTGGCGCGGGCGGTCAATGTGGCGGGGGCGGGGGCTCAGACCTCGGTCTCGGTGCGGCCGGAGCGCGTCACCATCCTGGCCGACGGCGCCGGGGCCGACGCCCCGAACCGCCTGCCGGCCACGGTGAAGGAGTCCATCTATCTCGGCGACCACGCGCTGGCCGTTCTTCAGGTCGCCGGCAACGGCGAGTTCATGGTCAAGCTTCCGCCCGGCGGCCACGCCGGACTCGGCAATGGGCAGCCGGTGTCGATCGCCTTCCGTCCCGAGGATTGCCGGGCGCTCGATCCGGTGTGAAGGCGGCCGGGGCGGCGGATTACCTCCCAACGCAACCCAACGAAACGAAGGAACGGGGAACGATGTCGAAGCTGAAGGTGGCAAGGCTCAAGGTGGCGCTGGGGTTCGTCGCGACGCTCGGCGCCGGGGTGGCGCTGGCGACGGCCGCCCAGGCGCGTGACCTGACCGTCGTGTCGTGGGGCGGCGCCTACCAGGACGCGCAGAAGAAGGTCTATTTCGAGCCGTTCAAGGCGGCCTCCGGGCTGCCCATGAACGACGAGTCGTGGGACGGCGGAATCGGCGTGCTGCGCGCCAAGGTGCAGGGTGGTGCCGCGACCTGGGACGTCGTCCAGGTGGAGAGCGAGGAGCTGGCGCTCGGCTGCGAGGAAGGGCTGTTCGAGACGCTGAACTACAGCCGGATCGGCGGCGAGCAGGCGTACCTGCCGCAGACGGTCGATCCCTGCGGCGTCGGCGCCATCGTCTACGACTTCGTGCTCGGCTACGACAAGGACAAGCTGAAGGAGGCGCCGCAGGGCTGGGCCGACTTCTTCGACACCCAGAAGTTCCCCGGCAAGCGCGGCCTGCGCCAGGGTCCCAAGACCACGCTGGAGATCGCGCTGATGGCCGACGGCGTGCCGCCGGCCGAGGTCTACAAGGTGCTGGGCACCGACGCCGGCATCGAGCGCGCCTTCAAGAAGCTCGACAGCATCAAGAACGACATCGTGTGGTGGAAGGCCGGCGCCCAGCCGCCCCAGCTGCTCGCCTCGGGCGAGGTGGCGATGACCTCGGTCTACAACGGCCGCATCGACGCCGCCAACAAGGCCGAGAAGAAGAACTTCGGCATGGTGTGGGACGGCGCGCTCTACACCATCGACAGCTGGGTCATCCTCAAGGGCAGCCCCAACATCGAGCCCGCCTACAAGTTCCTTGAGTTCGCCGGCAAGGCCGAGAACCAGGCCAAGCTGTCCGAGAACATCGCCTACGGCACCTCCAACAAGGACGCCCCGGCCAAGCTGAGCCCGGCCGTCCTCCAGGACCTGCCGACCGCGCCGGACAACATGAAGAACGCGGTCGAGATCAACACCGACTTCTGGCTGGAGAACCTCGACCGCCTGACCGAGCGCTTCAACAAGTGGGCGGCCAGGTAAGAGGCGGGCGCCAGGGGCGGCCGGCCGCGGCCGCCCCGACCCTCTCCCGCCGCGGGGGAGGGCGGACACCAGCCAAGAGGTCCCGTTCATGACAGCCGCCTTCGTCGCCGGCGCCGAGGTGCCGTTGAAGCGCCGCCTGAAGCGGGCGGAACGCGCCCGCCAGCTCAAGGCGCTGGCCCTCGTCCTGCCGCTTCTTCTCTTCCTTCTCTTCACCTTCCTCGGCCCCATCGCCGGCATGCTCTGGCGCTCGGTCGAGGACTGGGAGGTGCCGCAGGTCCTCCCCCACACCGTGGCCGCGCTCGCCGACTGGGACGGCCGCGACCTGCCGGACGAGGCGGCCTTCGCCGCGCTCGCCGGCGACCTCCAGGCGGCCCGCGCGGCGGGCACCGTGGCGGTGGCGGCCAAGCGGCTGAACTACACGCTCAACGGCTTCCGCACCATCCTCACCTCCACCGCCCGCAACCTGAAGACCGCGCCGGAGCCCGGAACGGCCCGTGACACGCTGGTCGCCATCAACCCGGCCTGGGGCGAGCGCGCCACCTGGGCGGCCATCAAGGGCGCCCGGGGGCCGGCCACCGACTTCTATCTTCTGGCGGCGCTCGACCTGACCCGCGACCTGGACGGCGCCATCGTGGCCGCCCCCGCGGACCAGTCCATCTATCGCGACATCTTTGCGCGCACCTTCACCATCGGCCTCGGGGTGACCGCCCTCTGCCTGGTGCTGGGCTTTCCGGTCGCCTACCTGCTGGCCAGCCTGCCGGCCGGCCCGTCGAACCTGCTGATGATCTTCGTGCTGCTTCCCTTCTGGACCTCGCTTCTGGTGCGCACCTGCGCCTGGATCGTGATCCTCCAGAGCGAGGGCATCGTCAACGGCGCCATGCAATGGCTGGGCCTGATCGACGAGCCGCTGCGCCTGATCTACAACCGCTTCGGCGTCTACATCGCGATGACGCACGTTCTGCTGCCCTTCATGATCCTGCCGCTCTACAGCGTCATGCGGGCGATCTCGCCGGCCTACATGCGCGCCGCCGCCTCGCTCGGCGCGCCGCCGGCGGTGGCCTTCCTGCGCATCTACCTGCCGCAGACCCTGCCCGGAATCGGGGCGGGAAGCCTGCTCGTCTTCATCCTGGCCATCGGCTACTACATCACGCCCGCCCTGGTGGGCGGGGCCGGCGACCAGATGATCAGCTCCTTCATCGCCTTCTACACCACCGAAACGGTCAACTGGGGACTCGCCTCGGCGCTGGGGGCGGTGCTGCTGCTCGCCACGCTGCTTCTCGCCGTCGTCTACGGCAAGCTGGTGCACGGCCAGCAGACCACCGGAGGGATGAAGAATTGAGCGACACCCCCCGCACCGCCGGCCAGCGCGCCGCCTGGACCGCCACCGTGGTCGCCGCCTCGCTGGTCTTCGTCTTCCTGATGGCGCCGATCCTGGCCATCGTGCCGCTGTCCTTCAGCTCCGGCGCCTACCTCACCTACCCGCTGCCGGGGCTGTCGCTGCGCTGGTACGAGGATTTCCTCAACTCCCCGCGCTGGATGCTGTCGCTGAAGAACAGCCTGATCATCGGCGTCGCCTCGACCCTGCTGTCCATGGGGCTCGGGACGCTGGCCGCGCTCGGGCTGGCGCAGTGGAAGAGCCGGCTCAAGCCCCTGGTGCTGGCCGTCGTGCTGTCGCCCATGGTGGTGCCGGTGGTCATCACCGCGGTCGGCGTCTATTTCTTCTTCGCGCCGCTGGGGCTGACCGGCAACTACGCCGGCCTGATCCTCGCCCACACCGCGCTGGCCACCCCCTTCGTGGTGATCACCGTGTCGGCCACGCTCCAGGGCTTCGACATGAACCTGGCGCGCGCCGCCGCCTCGCTGGGGGCCTCGCCCTTCTACACCTTCCGCCGGGTCATCCTGCCGCTGATCCTGCCGGGCATCGCCTCGGGGGCGCTGTTCGCCTTCGCCACCAGCTTCGACGAGGTGGTCATGGTGCTGTTCATGGCCGGCCCCGAGCAGCGCACCCTGCCGCGCGAGATGTTCAGCGGCATCCGCGAGAACATCAGCCCGACCATCACCGCGGTGGCGGTCATCCTGACGGTGATCTCGGTCGCCCTGCTCGCCACCATGGAAGCGCTGCGCCGCCGCGCCGAGCGGCTGAAGGGCGGCCGGGAAGGGTGACCGGGGCGGGGCAGGCGTCCGGCGCATCGGCCGGACGCCTGCGGACCCCTTACCCGTTCCCTACACCCTTTCGAAGATGGCGGCGATGCCCTGGCCGCCGCCGATGCACATGGTCACCAGGGCATGGCGCCCGCCGGTGCGGTGCAGCTCGTGGATCGCCTTCACGGTGATGATGGCGCCGGTCGCACCGACCGGGTGGCCGAGCGAGATGCCCGAGCCGTTCGGGTTCACCCGGCCGGGGTCGAGATCCAGCTCGCGGATCACCGCGCAGGCCTGGGCGGCGAAAGCCTCGTTGGCCTCGATCACGTCGAGGTCGCCGACGCGCAGGCCGGTGCGCTCCAGCACCTTGCGGGTGGCCGGGACCGGGCCGATGCCCATGTAGTCCGGATCGACCCCGGCGTGGGCGTAGCCGACCAGCCGGGCCAGCGGCTTCAGCCCCAGCGCGGCGGCCCGGCCGGCCTCGGCCAGCACCAGCGCGGCGGCGCCGTCGTTGATGCCCGATGCGTTGCCGGCGGTCACCGACCCGTCCTTCCGGAAGATCGGCTTCAGCTTGGCCAGCCCCTCGGCGGTGGTGTCGCCGCGGACATGCTCGTCGGTGTCGAAGAGGACGGTGCCCTTGCGGGTGCGGACTTCGATCGGGACGATCTGCTCCTTGAAGCGGCCCCCGGCGACGGCGGCGGCGGCGCGGCGCTGGCTTTCCGCCGCCAGCGCGTCCTGGGCGGCGCGGTCGATGCCGTAGCGGTCGGCGACGTTCTCGGCGGTGATCCCCATGTGGCTGCGCTTCCAGGGGTCGTGCAGGATGCCGTTCATGTAGTCGACCAGCGCGCCGTCGCCGAGCCGGGCGCCCCAGCGCGCGCTCGGCACGATGTAGGGGCCGCGGCTCATCGATTCCGCGCCGCCGCCGATGGCGAGGTCGCAGTCGCCGAGCGCGATGGCCTGCGCCGCCGAGACGATCGCCTGGAGCCCCGAGCCGCACAGCCGGTTGACGTTGAAGGCGGGCGTCCCGACGGGAAGGCCGGCGTCGATGGCGGCGACCCGGCTGAGATAGGCGTCGTTGGTCTCGGTCGGGATGACGTTGCCCATCACCACATGGCCGACGGCCTCGGCGTCGGCGCCGGAGCGCTCCAGAGCCGCCCGCACCGCCACGGTGGCAAGGCGGCTCGGCGGGATGTCCTTCAGCGATCCCCCGAAACTGCCGATGGCCGTCCGGGCGGTTCCGACGATCACGATATCGCGTTGCATGGAGTCTGCTCCAATAGGTCTGGGGGCCGGCGTTCAGCGGCCCCGGAAGCGGTTTGGGCGTCCGTCGCGGAAAGCCTCGACGCCCTCAGGGAAGTCCTCGGATGCGGCCAGGGCACGGAACGTCTCCTTCTCCATGGCCGGTTGCCGCTCCAGCCCGGCGGTCCACGACGCGCGCATCACGCCGGGAATGCGGGTATAGACCGCAGTCGGTCGGGGCGACAATCGGTTTGCCAGCTTACGGGGCTCCGTGTCCAGCGCCGCCGCCGTGCCGGCCTCCTTGAGACGGAAGGGACGGGCGGTTGATACCAGGGCCGGAAAGCCCTGCTGTTTCTGGCCCTGGTATCCGGCCGCGCGCCCATATGGGCGCGAAGCCAAGGCCCGCGGAGGCGGGGCGCCCGGCGCATGAGGGCCCGGACAAGGTCCGACCACAGGTCGGACCTTGTCCGGAAATGTTATCAGGCGGTGTCGAGGGCCTGCCACACCGCCGCCGCCGCGGCGGTGCCGTCGGGATCGAGCAGCGCCCCGATCACCGCCGACTGCCGCTCCTCCGGGAGCCGGTGGCGGCTGGCGTTGCGGAACTTGCGGACGATCTTGTCCTGCTCCATGGGGGCGAAGCGCATGGTTCCCGGCGATCCGGCGTCGCGCACATAGCGCGTTTCCTCGCGCAGCGTCGCGCCGCCGTGCAGGCGGATCTCCACCACGGAATCGATGCCGTAGGGGTTGCGGCGGTCCAACTCCTCGTCGACCTCGTGCCGCACGAGGGCGGCGAGCCGCCGGACCTCCGGGTCGCCGTAGCCGGTCATCCACAGGTCGAGCACGTCCGGGCTTTCATGGACCGGGCGGATGTCGTGCAGCACCGCCATGGCCGCGGCGTACTCGACGTTGAAGTGGATCTCCGAGACGCCGCGCGGGTATTCGTGCGCCTGCGCCGTGTGGAAAAAGCGCGGGGTGCCGACGGCGATCCGCTCGATCGCGGACGGCGGAAGACCGTGCCGGGCCTTCAGGCGGCCGATGCTGTCGATGACCCCCATCATCTCGGCGCCGACCGGGTAGTATTTCACGGCGGTGCGTTCGAAGGCGACGAAGCGCTCGCCCAGCCCCCGCTCGATCTCCGAGCGGTCGTGGCGCTCGGCTCCGCCGTTCATCGTGCGGACGTAGCCCCAGTCCTTGTGCTCGATGGTGTCCAGACGCGACCGGATTCCCCGCTGCGCCAGCAGGGCCGCCAGCACCCCGGTCTCGGCGGCCCGGCCGCAATGCAGCCGTTTCACGTCCGACCCGAGCCGGGCCATCATCAGCCCGCCGCCGGCGATGTCGGCGGCAATGACGATGGCCTGCGCGAGGGTCGCGCTATCGGCGCCCATCAGCAGGCCGGCGGCGACGGCCGCGCCGACGGCGCCGTGAAAGCCGGGGGTGTGCCAGCCGATCTCCAGCTCGGCGGCGGGGCCGACCCATTCGGACAGCCGGACGGTGACCTCGTAGCCGGCGACCACCGCGCGCACCAGGTCGGCGACGGTGGCGTCGCCGCCCTGGTCGATGCCGGTCTGGTCGATGGCGGCCAGGGCGGCCGGCACGATGCAGGCGCCGGGATGGACATAGACGCCGAGGTCGTTCATCTCGAACGCCTGGGCCAGGGTCCCGTGGGCGAGGGCCGCCGCGGTGGCGCTGGTCCTGGGCAGCGGCCCCGGCGGCCCCGACAGGACATGGCACGGCCCCTGCCCGAGGCCGGCCGCCAGCTCGGCCACCGCCCGCGCCGGTTCGACGCGCAGGCCATGGATCATGCAGCCGATGTTGTCGAGGATGCGCTGGGCCGCCTGCTCGCGCACCGCGGCGGGGATCCCCGTCCGGCCCCGTCCGGCCGCGACCGCGAAATCGGCCAGCCGCTCCGCAACGGTCGGGGACCGGGTGTCCGTCTCCATGGCTGTATCTCCTCTCGTTGCGGGCAGGGGCTTCGCCGCGGCCCTTCCTAGCGTCCGGTGAAGGCGGGCCGCCGCTTCTCGGCGAAGGCGCGGACGGCCTCCTGGTGGTCCTCGGTCCGGTTGGACAGGCTTTCATAGGCCAGCGAGGTGTCCATCAGCGTGTGGGCAAGCTCCTTGAGCGGGATGTTGATGGTGCGCTTGGTCCAGCGGATGGCCTTGGTGGCGCCGCGCGCCAGCTTGTCGGCCAGCGCGTCGACCCGGCCGTCGAGATCGGCCGCCGGCACCGCGTGGTTGATCAGCCCCATCCGCGCCGCCTCGGCGGCGGTCAGGAGATCCCCGGTCATCAGCAGCTCCTTGGCGCGGGCGTAGCCGATCAGCTGCGGCCAGATGACCGCGCCGCCGTCGCCGGCCACCAGCCCGACGCGGACGTGGGGATCGCCGATGCGCGCGTCCTCCGCCGCGATGATCACGTCGCAGAGCAGCGCCAGCGTCGCCCCCAGCCCGACCGCGTCGCCGTTCAGGCGGCACAGGATCGGCTTGTCGCAGTCCAGCATCGAGAAGACGATGCGCTTGGCCTCGTCGACGGTCGCGCCCTCGAAGGTCTCGGGCCGGTCGATGGCGTCCTGCATCCAGAGCAGGTCGCCGCCGGCGCAGAAGGCGCGCCCGGCGCCGGTCAGCACCACCACGTCGCTCTCCGGATCCAGCGTGGCGGCGGTGAAGACCCGGGACAGCTCCTCGTGCATCGCCGCGTCCACCGCGTTCAGCGCCTCCGGGCGGTTGAGGGTGATGGTCAGCACGCGCCCGCGGCGCGTCAGCGTCAGTGTGTTGAAGGACCCGACGTCCATGGAAACTCCTTGCTTTTGCTGCGGTCCGGCCGGCGGGGCGGCCGGGGGTTCAGCGCCCGGTGAAGCGCGGCGGCCGTTTCTCCCGGGTCGCCGCCGGCCCTTCGCGGGCATCCTCGCTGTTCATGCAGTGGGTGATGGTCCGGTAGAAGGCGTCCGCGGCGGCGTCGAAGGCGGGACCGCCGGCTTCGGCCGCCCGCAAGCCCTGCTTCAGGCCGGCGACGGCCAGCGGGGCGAGCCCGTTGAACCGCCCGGCCAGCTCCTCCACCAGCCCGTCCAGCCCTTCGGCGGGGACGGTCCGGTGCAGGAAGCCGGTCTGGAGCAGCGTGGCCGCCGGCAGGGTCTCGGCCAGCAGCAACAGCCGCTCGGTCAGGCCGCTTCCCAGCGTCCGTTGCAGCCGCGCCACCCCTTCGAGCGGGTAGGCGAAGCCGAGCTGCGCCGCCGGCAGGGCGAAGCGCGCGCCGTCGTCGGCCACGCGCAGGTCGCAATGGGCGAAGACGTCGAAGGCGGCGCCGATCGCGTAGCGCCGGGCCACGCCGAGGACGGGCAGCCGGCAGGCGGCGATCGCGTCGGTGAGGCGGCGGATCGGGGCGAGCAGGGCGCGCACCTCCTCCGGCGACAGGGCGCGGTCCTCCGGCAGCGCGCCCAGGTCGTAGCCGGACGAGAAGGGGCCGTCCCCCCGGCCGCGCAGGACGACCAGCCGCAGCCCCGGGGCCGCGTCGGCCTCGGCGACGGCGTCGCGCAGCCGGGCCAGCATGTCCGGGGTCAGGGCGTTGCGCGAGCGGGGGCGGTCGATCTCGATGATCCGGGCCGTCCCCTCCGTGCGGACGAGGATGCCCGGGTCCGCGGCCGCGGGCGGTCCGCTTGCCTGAGGTCCGCTCATCGGTCCGCCTCCGCCTCCGCCGCGGGGCCGCGCAGCAGCGCCATCAGGGGCGTCAGCGAGTCCAGCCGGGGCAGGTGGCTCAGGCCGTCCCACGCCGTCGCGGCGGCGGCGCCCAGCCGGTCCCCGGCGCACTCCATGAACTTGGCGCGGCGGTCCTCCGCGGACATCGGCTTGCGCGGATCCCCGATCGGAACCTGCACCGTGTGGCTGGCCCGCCGGCCGTCGCGCAGGCTGACCGTGACCTCGGCCGGCACCGCGTCGTTGGCCTTGCCGCCGAAATCCGGACGGTCGACGACGCGGATCCGGGGCAGGAGCCCCCGCACCACCTCGTCCTCCACCCAGCGCGCCGCGAAGTGGCGGAGGGCGGGGGCGCCGTCGGCGGCGGCGACCGCCAGGCAGAACTCCATGGAGAATTTGCCCTCCAGCCCGGTGCGCGGGCGGGAGTGGATCAGCACCTTGAGGGCGAGCGGCTCGGCGCCGCAGGCGATCTCCTCGACGTCCGCCGCGGTGAAGCCCAGCGTCTCCTTGAGGTGAAGCAGAGCGTCGATGGCGCAATGGGTGGCCCCGCAGGACGGGTAGCGCTTCAGCACGATTCCCGGCTCGCTGACGTCCCAGGGCGCGCCGAGCGCCGCGGCGAGGTCGTCGGGCGCCGGCGTGGCGCGGGCGCGGAAGGCGTCGAGGAAGCCGAAGCGGCCTTCCAGCGCGGTGGCGTCCGCGGAATAGCCGTTCCCGGCCAGCCGGGCGGCCAGCAGGCCGGCCTCGGCCGCGCGGCCGGCGTGGAAGGGCTTGACCATCGTGCCGAAGTTGCGG
>JAEZHQ010000212.1 GCA_023416455.1 Pseudomonadota bacterium
CGCGCGCCCCTCCCGCCAGCGCGCGCCGCTGGCCGCGGCGGCGGCCCGCGCCCCCGCGGCGTCGAGGTGGGCGAAGGCATTGATGCGGCCCTCGACCTCGTCGATCCGTGCGAGCGTGGCGTTCAGGGTGTCGGTCGGGGTGATGGAGCCGCTGGCGAAGGCTCCGGCCGTCTCGGCGATGCCGAGGCTCCACAGCGGCCTGTCCGGCAGGCGGTCAGCCATAGGCCCGGCCCGAGCGGATGTGCGCGGCCACCGCGCCGGCGGTCGCCTGCCACACCTCCGGCTGGGTGGCGATCCGCTCCAGCGCCAGCTCAAGCTGGCGGATGCGGTGCGGCATGCCGAGCAGCCAGGGGTGGATGTGCAGGCCGAAGAAGCGGCCGGAAGCCGCCCCCTCGTCCCAGAGCGTGGCGAACCCGTCCTCGATGATCTGCGGGTAGCGCGTCATCGGCAGGCGGCGCAGCCAGTGCAGTTGCACATCGTCCCATTCCGCTTGGTTGGGGATGGAAACCAGCCCGTGGTCGCCGTTCATCAGGTAGGGCTGGTCGTCGTTGGGCCAGTCGGCCACATAGTCCAGCCCGGCCTCTGCCAGCAGTCCGGGGGTGCGCGGCGACTCCCCGTAATCCTGCCCGACCCAGCCGCGGGGGCGTTGGCCGGTGTGGCGCTCCACCATGGCGACGGCGTCGGCGATGGCCGCGCGCTCCTCCTCCTCCGTCATCCCGGAATGGAGCATGCGCGTCGCGTGGGTGTTGTGGGCCGCGAACTCGTAGCCGCGCCGGCTGAACTCGTTGACGAGATAGGGATAGCGCCGCACCGCCTCGCCGTTGGCGGCGACCGTGGCCGTCAGCCCGTGGCGGTCGAGCGCGTCGAGGACGCGGAAGACGCCGACCCGGTTGCCGTACTCCCGCCAGGAGTAGGTGCGGTAGTCGGGAAAGTAATAGCCGGACAGGTCGGAGAAGCGCTTGTCGCGCACCGCCTCTTCGGGTGGATCCAGTTCCCAGTATTCGAAATAGAGGAAGACGGTGAAGGCCAGCCGCTCCCCGTTGGGCCAGCGCAGGGGCGGACGGGCGGGCAGCGGCCAATAGGGGTAGAGGTCGTGGTCCATGCCGGGCTGGCGGGCGGTCATCGGCCGATCCTGTGCTTGACGCCGTCGCGGGCCTGTTCCGCCGCGAGATGCGCCTGGAGTTGCGGAAGGTAGGTTTGCCGGTACCAGTCGACGATTTCGATGCCGGTGGCCTTCCACACCCCGTCGTGGGAGGCGATGTGCCGCAGCACCCGCTCGAACTGTTTGATGCGGTGGGGCTGGCCCAGAATGTAGGGGTGGGGAGCGATGGACATGACGCGGCCATTCTCCGCGCCCTCCGCATAGAGCCGGTCGAACAGCGCGATGCAGGAGTCCGCGAACTCCTCGGCTTCCGTGTTGATGCGGAAGTTGAGGCCGTCGTTCACCTCCATCTGGTAGGGCATGGTGATGAGCTGGCCGCTGCGCACCTTCATCGGGAAGGGCTGGTCGTCATGGAACCAGTCGCAGTAATATTGCACCCCCGCCTCGGCCAGCAGATCCGGCGTGTTCAGCGTGTTGGTGCCGGACGGCGAGAACCAGCCGGTGAAGCGCCGGCCGGTCAGCGCGTGGAAGCGGTCCACGCAGTCCGCGATGACCGCGCGCTCCTCCTCCTCGGACAGCCCCCAGAGATACTGGGTGTTGTAGATGCCGTGGCACATCACGTCCCACCGGCGGCCTTCGCACTCCGCCATGATCTCGGGGAAATGCTCGTAGGCGGCGATGTTGAGCGACAGGGTGCAAGGGATCTCGTAGCGGTCCAGAAGCTCCACCAGCCGGAAGAAGCCGACCCGGTTGCCATAGTCGCGCACCCCGTACGCCTGCACGTCCGGGTGCGGAACCCGCGGCCAGGGGTTGCGCAGCCGCACGGGATCGGGCCGGTACTCGTAATGCTCGACGTTCGGCACGATCCACAGCGCCACCCGGGCGTCGCCCGGCCAGCGCAGCCGGGGCCTGGTCGTAATCGGCGAGTACACGAAGCGGTCTGGCTCCATCGGGGGCGATCCTGCGCAGGGGTTCATGATCGGGGGCCTGGCGGTCGGGCCGTCCGCCGGGCGAAGGAGGCGCTTCAAACCGGTTCCGGTTTGAAGCGCCGATCCGCTCTAGAGTTCCGTGCGTTTAATCTGAAACGCACGGAACTCCAGGCCATTGTTTTGCGAGCGGATTCACGCTTCAAATCGATTCCGATTTTACGCGATCCGCTCTAGGCGGCCAGCCACCCGCCGTCCACCGGCAGGGCGACGCCCGTGGTGAAGGACGACGCGTCGCTGGCCAGATACAGGGCGGCTTCGGCCACCTCCTCGGCGCGCCCGAAGCGGCCCAGCGGGTGGCGGCCGATGAACCAGTCGCGCGCCGCCTCCGGATCCGGCTGGCGCGACAGGTTGGCGGCCAGGGCCGGCGTGTCGATGGCGCCGGGCAGCAGCGTGTTCACGCGAATCCTGCGCGGGGCCACATCCAGGGCGGTGGTTTTCGTAAGGCTGACCACGGCCCCCTTCGCGGCGATGTGGGCGGCGTTGCGGCGGCCGCCCGCCATTGCCAGTTGGGACGCGATGGTGACGATCGAGCCGCCGTCCGGCATCTGCGCCAGGACCGCCCGCATCCAGACATAGGTGCCGTTCACGCTGATGCGGAACACCTCGTTCCACTGCTCCGGCGTGGTGTCTTCCAGCGTGCGGCTGACCGAGATTCCCGCGGAGGTGACCAGGGTGGTGACGGGGCCATGGGCGGCGGTGACCTCGGCCATGATGCGGCCGGCGGCCTCGATATCCGACACCTCGGCGCGGCAGCCCAGGATGTCGGGGGCTTCAGCCTTCAGAACCGCGAGGCCCTCGCCGTCGCGGTCGACCACCGCGACGGCGGCGCCTTCGGCCCGGAACAGCAGGGCCGTCGCCTTGCCGATGCCGGACGCCCCACCCGTGATGATCGCCGTCTTCCCCGCAAGCCGCATCGCCACCCTCCAGAACGGATAATGTCGAACGATACGCGACGGTGCGTGATTGTCAACAGTTTACATAATACTGTCAATGGATGAAAATCGACGCTGTGATACACTCGCCCGGCTTCGGCCCACGTAAGGAAGAAATGGATGATCGACAACGCTGATGCGCTCAACGCCATCGCACTGCGCCGAACCCACTCCCTCACCGACATCGTGCGGAAGGAGTTGGAACGGATGATCCTGTCCGGTGAGTTGACCTCCGGCGAACGGATCAATGAGCAGATGCTGGCCGCCAAGCTTGGCGTCAGCCGGGGGCCCATCCGGGAGGCGTCCCGTGCGCTGGAGCGCGCCGGTCTGGTCACCAGCATCATCAATCAGGGCTCCTACGTCCGCGAAATCAGCGTCGAGGAGGCCCAGGAGATTTACGACATCCGCGGCCTCCTGTTCGGTTTCGCCTGCGGCCGTCTGGCCCGCACCCGGACCGACGCGATGGTCGCCGGCCTCGGCGCGCTGTGCGATGCCATGGACGACGCCATCGCACGGGCGGACGCGGAACGCTATTACGAGCTGAACCTCGACTTCCACAAGGCCATCGAAAGCGCGTCCGGCCACAACCGCCTGATCCAGTTGACGGAAGCGCTGGTCAAGGAACTCCATCTGGTCCGCCGCCGCACGCTGACCTCGGGCGAGCGCATGCGGGAGTCGAATTGGGAGCACCGCCAGCTCCTGGACGCCATTCGGAATGGCGAGGAAATGCGCGCCCGCTTTCTGGCGGAGGAGCATATTCAGGGCGGGAAGCGCCGCTGGAACAGCTTCCGGGCGGAAGAGGCTCAGCTTACAAACCGATAACTGTTGACAGTTTTCAATTCGACGGTTAGGGAGGGATGGCCTTCATCTCTGCGGCCGGTCCTCCATGAGCATTTTCGATCAACGAATCCGGGCTTTCGGCGTGACCTTCCTGACCGCCGCCGCCGGCGGCTGGATCGCCAGCCTGCTTCATATTCCGCTGGCATGGCTGTTCGGCTCGCTCATGGCGGTGGCGGTGGCCAATCTGACCGGGTTCCGGCAGCCGGCGCCCGGCTGGTCGCGGCAGATCGGGCAGGTGATCGCGGGGGTGGCGGTGGGGCTGTCCTTCACGCCGGCCCTGGCGGAACGGCTGGTGGCTTACAGCGGCTACATGGTCGGCGCCGCCATGCTGTCCATCATCGCCGGAACCCTCATGTCCTTCGTGCTGGCGTGGGTGACGCGGATCGACCGCACCACGGCCTATTTCGCCAGCCTGCCCGGCGGTGTCGCCGAGATGTCCGTGCTGGCGGACCGCTATGGTGGCCAGACGGCGCTGGTGGCCCTGTCCCAGTCCCTTCGCGTGGTTCTGGTCGTGGTCACGCTTCCGGCGCTTTGCTCCCTCTTCGGCTGGCACGGCACCGTCGACCTGGCGCAGTCCCGTTTGCCGCTGCATCCGCCCCTGATGGTCCTGATGCTGGCCGGCGCCTGGCTGGTGGCGTGGGTCTTCGGCATGATCCGGGTGACCAACAACTGGCTGCTGGGCGGCCTCGTGACCGGTGCCGTGATCGGGTACTTCGAAATTCCGCTGTCCCGCGTGGCGGAGTCCGTCCTGGTCGCCAGCCAGATCATGATCGGCGCGGCGCTGGGCTCCCGCTTCACCCGTGATCTCGTTCTGACGATGCGCCGCTTCATCCCGGCGACGGTCGTGTCGACCCTGGTGGTCATCACCTTCACCACCATCCTCGCCTTCGTCTTCGCCGAATGGATCGACCTCGACGTCGCCACGCTGGCGCTGGCGCTCGCCCCCGGCGGCGTCGCGGAGATGAGCCTGACCGCAAGAACGCTCCACCTCGGCGGCGCGGAGGTGACGGCCTTCCACCTCGTCCGCATCCTGCTGGTCATCCTGCTGACCGCCCCGACTTACGAATTGGCCCGCCGTTGGGCGGCCCGGCGCGGCCGCTGAAGCGGATCGCGTGTAATCAGAATCGATTTGAAGCGTTGATCCGCTCGCAAAACAAAGAGATAAGCCGTGTGTACCGTTACCTGAACTATAGTACGACGCTGTGGATTTTTATTTTCCGAGTGGATCGGAACTTCAAATCGATTCCGATTTTACGCGATTATCTCTGATTCATAACTCGGGCTGTCGAGCAATCATTGAAATGTTCCGGGCTCCTAGGTCCTCAACGTCATGACCAGCTTCGGCATGCCGGTCTCCCACAAGGTCGCCTGATCACCAGCACCTCAGCATGAAATCCGTCAGCATGACGGGTTCTTCACCAACATCAATCGACGACGCTCCTGACCATCTCCAATTTTCCACAACCTTGACGGCTGTGGCCTTTTACACCGATGGCTTTTGATGGTGACCCATCAAAAGCCTTGTCCTCAATCGCCGGCGGGGCCGTCCGGTCCTCCCCCTGGCTTTCGCGGGCATGCTTTCGCGGGCATGAGCCTGCGGGGCCGCCGTCGCGCCCCTCCAGCGGCACGGGCTCAAAGATCAGTGCCGTTGGTATTCACCATCTTGACGGGCACTATTGACGGATGGCATCTTCTATAATTGACAATGGAGACAGAGCTGTGTCTGGATTTAAGCGAAAGGAAGTGTTTGGCGAAATATTTTCAAAGAACAAGTGGGGCGGCAGCGAGTCACGCTCTGGGCCGGGCTCCACAATATCTCAAACTGAACTCTTGCGCCAGCGATTGCCGGTAGCATTATCCCGCCTGCGCATTCGCAGCATTGTTGATGCGCCATGTGGGGATATGAACTGGATGAAGCATTTGGATTACAGCTTCGAGAGCTTTATCGGAATAGACATCGTCCATGACATTATCGATTCTCTTAGACAGCAGGGCTTCCCAAGAAATTATAATTTCCAGTATGGTGACATTGTGACAGATATACTGCCGCGCGCAGATGCCATATTTTGCCGAGATTGCCTTGTTCATTTGCCATTCAACCAAATAGAGGAAGCCTCCCGCCTCTGGCGCTTGGCGGGCTTCCGATACGCGTTTGTTACGACATTCCCGGAGCGAACCAAGAATATCGACTGTCACGTTGGCGAGTGGCGTCCTTTGAACATGCAGGCTGCCCCTTTCAACTGGCCAGAGCCTATTTTTACAATTCCGGAGCGGTCTCCCAATCCGGCAGATAAGTATGCCGACAAATCAATCGGCGTGTGGGCACTCTGACAGCCTGTTTGACCGGACTTATGGAGCACCCACCGCCGGACGGGAAGCCTTCGTTGGATTGTCACTGGGCTGCGTTGGTGAAAATATTATCTCTCAGCAGCGTCGGGGCGACGGGAAACTCTCGCCACCGTGGATGCAGCCAGCGTCATGGCGTCGATGTGCAGGTTTCCAGAACCCCCCCGCAGACCACTGGCTCACCCCGTTGCCGATCCGCTGGCGCATCGAGAGTGCCCCCCGGCCCCCAGACCAACCATTACCGCCGCCTCACAAGAAACGTGAAGCAAAACCAGGCCGCCGCCTTCAACCGTGTCCTCAGAGCCTATAGCCGGGAAATCAACCCAAAATCATAAAAAACAAGCTCTGCCATTCAATTGAACAAGTCTGGAAATTGGCTGAACAGTCTGAATTTCAGCTGCATTTCACAGCACCCGTCAAATGTCGGCGTTCTGCCGAATGCGAGGCGCGGGATACGCCGGCGCCAACATGGGCGCAAGGGGGGTAGAGCCGAAAGCCGTGTCCCCTGGGTCCCGATTCCCCTCAGCGGCCGGGCGCGATCCGCCGGTAGCTCAGCGCCTCGGCGATGTGGCGGCGGCGCACCCCCTCCTGGCCGTCCAGGTCGGCCAGCGTGCGGGCGACGCGCATGACGCGGTGGTAGCCGCGGGCCGACAGCCGCAGCCGCTCCGCCGCCTCGGTCAGCAGGGCGCGGCCCGACGGGTCGGGGGCGGCGACCCGTTCCAGCAGCTCCCCGTCGGCCTCCGCGTTGGTC
>JAEZHQ010000238.1 GCA_023416455.1 Pseudomonadota bacterium
GCCCGGCGGCGGTGCCGCCCGAAACCGCGATCCCGCGGGCGACGGTCCCCGTTCCGGCGGTGCCGGGCCTCGTGGTTCCCGGCGCGGTGGTTCCGGAAGGCGCGGCCCCGACGGTCGACCCCATGCCTCCGGCTGCGGTGCCCGAACCCGCCCCCGCCCCGTCCCCCGATGCCGCCCCGGTCCCGCCCCCCGTTGCGGTCCCGGAGCCCGGTTCGCCGCCGGCCCCGCCCGTTCCGGTGCCGTCCGATCCCGGCGCGGCGGCGGGGACGCCGCCCGGGCTGACCCTGCCCGCGGACGCGCTGCGCGACGGCACGGTGGATTTCCTGGACGGGCACTGGCGCTCGCGCACCGGCCTCATGGACAGCGCGACCGGCCAGCCCATCGAGGTCGAGTACGACTTCCAGGCCGGCCGGGGCACCTCGACCATCCGCCGCAGCGACGGGGTCGCCTGCACCGCGCCGAGCACGGCCGCCATGCAGGGCGGCCTGCTGGTCATCGAGCAGACCGCCAACCCGGTCTGCGCCGACGGGCAGGTCTTCAACCGGTCGCGCGTCGAATGCCGGCCGGGCCGCGACGGGCGGGCCGACTGCCGCGGCCGGAACGCCGACGGCACCGGCTATGTGGTCGAGATCGCAAAGTGACGGGAAGGGTGGACGGGAAGAGACCATGCTCGCGCAACTGATCCGGTTCGAGGAGGAGACGACCCTCGTCATGCGCAGCGGAATCCAGTTCCTGGATTTCGGGCTGACGCTCGACCTGCGCAAGGAGTTGCCCGGCCAGTTCGCCAGGATCGAGGGATCGCAGGCGCGGGTGCGGCTGGAGCACGACGAGGCGAGCGGCGCCGTCTGCCTGCCCGGGACGCGGACCCCCGTGCGGCCGGCCGGCGAGGAGCGGGCGGTGGCGGAGTCCGTCCGCCTGTTCGAGGATCTGTGGCTGCCGGTCCCCTTCCTGCGCTGGCACGCCCAGCGCTTCGTCGAAGGCCCCTCCAACTGGGCGCGGGCGCGGCTGGTGACCCTGCGGCCGGGTGAGGATCCGGACGGGCACACCCACCGCCTTCTGATCGCCTTCGACACCCGGGTGGACGAGGAGGAGATCCCCGGGGCCGCCTATCTCGCCCCGGGGCTGGCCGACGTCACCGGCGGCGCGCGCTTCGCGCTGGCCTGGCGCGGCACCGACATGGGCTGGTTCACCGAGCAGGGCTGGGTGTCGGCGTGGCTGGAGGAGCTGTACCGGGAGAGCGCCGAGCGCCGCCTGCGCATGGACCGCGACGACATCGCCCGGGGCGTGGCCGAGGGCGCCGCGGTCGAGCATTACCTGAACCTCCTGTGGATCATCGGGGGGCGCCGCAGCGTGCCCGACGGGCCGCCGGTGGACCGGCTGCCCCGGGTGCGCCTGCTGGGCAACCGGCCGGACGACGTGGTCCGGCCGATCGAGGTGGACATGGTCCTCGACGTCGGCAACTCGCGGACCTTCGGCATCCTCGTCGAGGACCATCTCCAGGCGGGCGACGGGCTGAAGGACCGCTACGTGCTGGAGCTGCGCGACCTGACGCGCCCGCAGTTCCTCTACGCCGAGCCCTTCGAGAGCCGGATCGAGTTCGCCGAGGCGGCCTTCGGCAAGGTCGACCACTCCTGCCACAGCGGCCGCAACGACGCTTTCGTGTGGCCGACCATCGCCCGCGTCGGCCCGGAGGCGGCCCGGCTGGCCAGCCGGCGGCGCGGCACCGAGGGGGCGACCGGCCTGTCCAGCCCCAAGCGCTACCTGTGGGACGAGGACGCCTACGTCGCCGGCTGGCGCTTCAACGACGCCTTCAACAAGGGCGAGGCGGAGCCGCACGCCACCGCCGCCCCCTTCGGCGATCTGGTCAACGACCGCGGCGAGGCGCTCTGCACGCTGCCGCCGGAGGAGCAGTATCCGGTCTTCATCCCGCACTACACGCGCAGCTCGCTGATGACCTTCATGCTGGCCGAGGTGCTGGTTCAGGCGCTGGGCCAGATGAACAGCGCCGGCCAGCGCATGCGCATGAAGCAGGCCCACGCGCCGCGCCGGCTGCGCTCGCTCATCCTCACCGTGCCGCCCTCCATGCCCAGGCCGGAGCGGGCGATCTTCGAGGCCCGCGTGCGCCAGGCCATCGCCCTGGTCTGGAAGGGGCTGGGCTGGCACCCCGCCGAGGCGCCGGTGGAGGGCGACGACGACGCGCTGGCCTGGCCGCGCTTCCCGACCGTGCGCATCCAGTGGGACGAGGCGACCTGCGCCCAGGTCGTCTACCTGTTCAGCGAGACGGTCAACCACTTCGGCGGCCGGCCGGAGGAGGTCTTCCGCGTGATGCGCCGCCGCCGGCCCGGCGACGCGGAGGGCGGGGACGCCCGCAGCCTGACCGTCGCCTCGATCGACATCGGCGGCGGCACCACCGATCTGGTGATCACCGACTTCACGCTCGACGACGGGCGCGGCGGCAACGTCTACATCCGGCCCGAGCAGCGCTTCCGCGACGGCTTCAAGGTGGCGGGCGACGACGTCGTGCTGGAGGTCATCCAGGCGGTCGTCCTGCCGGCGCTCGCCGCCGCCCTGAAGGAGCGGGGCCTCAGCGATCCGGGGCCGCTGCTGTCCCGGCTGATGGGCTCGGAGGCGGGCATCGTCCAGGACATGGTGCTGCGCCAGCAGCTGGCGCTCCAGGTCATGTACCCGCTGGCCCTGCGCATCCTGAAAGCCTACGAGCAGTACGACCCGGTGGCCGGGGCTGAGACGCACACCGCCCCCATCGGCGAGCGGCTGGGTGCGGAGGAGCGGCCGTCGGACGCGGTGATCGACTATGTCCGCCGCGGGGTGCGCACCGCCACCGGCGGCGCGGTCGCCGACTTCGACCTGCTGGCGGTGCCGCTGCCGGTGGATCTTGGCCGCCTGCACGGGCTGTTCCTGACCGACCGCGTGGAGATCGGCAAGACGATCCGCTCGCTGTGCGAGATCGTCCATCTCTACGACTGCGACGTCCTGCTGGTCAGCGGCCGGCCGTCGCGCCTGCCCGGCGTCCAGGCGCTGCTGCGCGCGCTCCTGCCGCTGCCGCCCGACCGCATCGTGCCGCTGCACAACTACCGCACCGGCGGCTGGTATCCCTTCAGCCGCGAGGAGCGGATCGACGACCCCAAGACCACCGCCGCGGTGGGCGCCATGCTGTGCGTGCTCGGCCAGGGCCGCATCCCGAACTTCTTCTTCCGCGCCAACGAGCTGCGCATCTACTCGACGGTCCGCCACATCGGCCTGATGGACCAGCACCTGACCATCCGGGACGCCGACGTCTACTACCGCGACGTCGACCTCGACTCCGAGACCTACACGCTGCCCGACACCCCCTTCGAGATGCGCGGGCGGATGGTCCTGGGCTTCCGCCAGCTCACCGCCGAGCGCTGGGGGGCGAGCCCGCTCTACGTGATCGACTTCGCCCCCGACCGCGACCGCCACCGCGAGGACCTCTACGGCGGCAAGGGGGACGGGCTGCCGGTCCTCCAGGTCGCCCTGTGCGAGCGCACGGTGAACCGCGCCAAGCGGATCGACATCCAGAGCGTCGCCCGCAGCGACGGGACGCCGGTCGGCAAGAGCGCGCTGCGCATCCGCCTCAACACCCTCAACACCGTCGGGCTGGGCGAGACCAGCTACTGGCTCGACACCGGCAGCATCGTGCGCTGAGGAGGCCGCCCCGTGACTCAGACCCCCGAGACCCCGGCCCCCGACGCGCTGGCCGGGCGCTGCGCCGCCATCGTCGCCGGCGCCGGCGAGGCCATCGGCTGGGTGACGGAGACCCGCCGCACCTCCCCCCGGCTGGACCGCGACGCCGACGGGCTGATCGAGCGGCTGCGCCGCCACCGCAACCTGTGCCGGCGCCTGGGCGCGGCCGCCCGGCGACCCATGTCCGTCGGCTTCTTCGGGCTGTCGCAGGCGGGCAAGTCCTACCTGATCTCCTCGCTGGTCCGCGGCGCCAACGGGGCGCTGGAGACCGTCATGGACGGGCGCCGGCTGAACTTCATCGACCACGTCAACCCGCCCGGCGGCGGCAAGGAGGCGACCGCGCTGGTCACCCGCTTCACCCGCCGCGGCCAAGCGACGCCGCCCGGCCATCCGGTGACGCTGACGCTGTTCGCCGAGGCCGACCTGATCAAGATCCTCGGCAACAGCTTCCTCAACGACTTCGACCCGGAGCTGTTCCGCATCGACGCCGACCCGGACCGCATCCGCCGCCTGCTGGACGAGCTGGAGGCGCGCCGCCTGCCGCAGCCGGCCGGCGGGCTCGACGAGGACGACGTGGTCGACGTCATCGACTATTTCGCGCGGCGCTGGCCCGGCACCATGGAGCCGCTGCTCGGCGATTACGCGCCGACGGCCATCGCGCTGGCGCCCCGGCTGGCGCCGCCGGACCGCGCCCGCCTCTTCTCGGTGCTGTGGGGCGGGCTCGACCTGTTCACCGACGCCTACCTGCACCTGCGCGGCGGCCTCGACGCGGTGTCGCACGCGCGCACGGTCTACGCGCCGCTGTCGGCCCTGGTCCAGGAGGCCGGCGGCGAGCTGACCCAGC
This sequence comes from Pseudomonadota bacterium, assembly GCA_023416455.1. Lineage (GTDB taxonomy): Bacteria > Pseudomonadota > Alphaproteobacteria > Azospirillales > Azospirillaceae > Azospirillum. The sequence continues at coordinate 4,568 of JAEZHQ010000238.1, forward strand.
GCGACAGCATCATGAACGTCGTCGTGCTGCTGCAACGGCTGACGCGCGACGGCCACGACACGCTCACCGTGGTGCCGGCGCGGCCCGACGGGGGGGTGGCCGGCACCGCCTCCCTGCCGCGCTCGCTGCTGGCGGCGCTGGCCATGGAGATGGCCTTCGAGCTGGCCGAGGAGCCGCGGATCAGCCATTTCGACGGGGTCGACCTGATCGACTTCCCCGGCTACCGCGGCCGCAAGAAGGTGAAGGACATCGCCACCGAGCAGGCCATCGCCGGCGACGCCGGCATGATCGGCGAGCTGGTGCTGCGCGGCAAGGTGGCGCTCCTCTTCGAGCGCTACACCGACGACCAGGAGATGAACGTCCTGGTGCTGTGCACGCCGAGCGACAAGCAGTCGGACGTGGAGGAGGTGAGCGAGGTCCTCACCGGCTGGATCGACGCCACCCAGGGGGCGACCCCGGAGGAGCGCGCGCGGCGCCGCCCCGGCCTGTTCTGGGCCATCACCATGATGGACAAGCGGCTCGTCGCCAATCTCGACAGCGCGCTGGACGTCATCCGCAACAGCTGGCCCGGCATGATGGACATGGCGCTCCTGGAGCGCTTCCGGAAATGCGGCTGGCTGCACGACTGGGAGCCCGGGCGGCCCTTCGACAACCTGTTCCTGGTGCGCAAGCCCGGCATGGCCAAGGCCGTCTTCGCCATGGCGGAGGGCCGGGAGTGCGGGATCCCGGACGACCGGAAGGCCGTGATCGACGCCCAGCGGGCGACCTTCTGCGAGGACGCGGTGGTGCGCCGCCACATCCGCGATCCGGCGGTGGCCTGGGACGCCATGATGGCGGTGGACGACGGCGGCATGGGCCGGCTCGCCGCCGAGCTGGCCGGGGCGGCGCGGATCGAGGTCAAGCTCGCCCGCATCGCCGAGCAGGTCGGCCAGGTGACCCGCGATCTGGTCGAGGTGCAGCTCGGCGGCTACTACCAGGCCGACGGCGCCGACGCGGTGGCCCGCAAGGCGGCGGTCGCCGACCTCGTGCTGGCCGGGCTGAGGGCGCGGCCGACCTCCTTCGGGGAGGTGCTGCGCGCCCTCCAGCCCTCGGCCGAGCATCTGCGCGCGCTCTACGTCCGGGCCGAGGCGGATGCTCCGGCCGAACCGGCGGACGCGCCGGCCGCCGCCGCCGCGGCTCCGGCCGCCACTC
>JAEZHQ010000270.1 GCA_023416455.1 Pseudomonadota bacterium
GCGCTCCGCCGGCTCGGGCAGGGGCAGGCGGTGCAGCGCCGCCAGCGCCCGCGCGATGGCCGCCATGTCGGCGGGCAGGCGCGGCGGCCGGCCGACGATCTCGGTGACGACCAGGGCGCCCATGGGAAGCGCCCCCGCCCCGCCGCCCTCCGTCGGCGGGAGGACGTCGACCAGCTCCGGGGTGTGGCCGCTGGGCGCGGCGCGGCGGAAGGCAGCGGCCTGCTGGATGAGGTTGGCGGCGGGGTCGAGGCCGAGCTGGCTCCAGCGCGGCACCCGCAGAACCAGTCCGCGGCCCTTCAGCCGCACATGGTCGTGGGCCACGCCCTTCAGCGGCATGGGCTCCAGCGCTTGCGCCGGCAGCCCGGCGAATCCCGGCCGCCGGGCCAGTGCCTCGCGCAGGGCGCTCAGCATCGGGCGGCCCCGTCCCGTCCGGACGCCGGGCGCCTCACCGCTGGTGTTCGCGCAGGCGGGGCATCAGCTCGACGAGGTTGCAGGGGCGGTGGCGGTTGTCGAGCTGCCAGACCAGGATGTCGTCCCAGGCGTCGCGGCAGGCGCTGGGCGAGCCGGGCAGGGCGAACAGGTAGGTGCCGTTGGCGACGCCGGCGGTGGCCCGGCTCTGGATGGTGGAGGTGCCGACCTTGGCGTAGCTCAGCTGCCGGAACAGCTCGCCGAAGCCGGGGATGGGCTTCTCGAACAGCGCCTCCACCGCTTCGGGCGTCACGTCGCGGCCGGTCACGCCGGTGCCGCCGGTGGTCAGCACGACGTCGACCTCGGGGTCGGCGATCCACGCCTGCACCTGGGCGCGGATGGCGGCGACGTCGTCCTTCACGATGGCGCGGGCGGCCAGCCGGTGGCCGGCGCCGGCCAGCCGCTCGACCAGCGCGTCGCCGGAGCGGTCGTCGGCGGGCGTGCGCGTGTCGGACACGGTGGCCACGGCGATGTTGACGGGAAGGAAGGGGCGGGTCTCGTCAATCTTCGGCATGTTGGGCGACTTCGGTGGGGCGGGCGTCCACCGGCATATAGACCGGCCAGCCGCCCGCCGCAACGGCGTCCAGCGATCCCGTCTCCTGGCCCAGCCGCAGCCGGTAGATCCAGAAGTTGGCCAGGACCTTCTCCACATAGTCCCGGGTCTCGGCGTAGGGCAGGCTCTCGATGAAGAGAAGCGGGTCGGTGACCCCGGCAAGCTCCCGGCGCCAGCGCATCAGCGTGCCGGGGCCGGCGTTGTAGGCGGCGGTCAGAAGGAACAGGTTGTTGCCGATCTCCGGGCTGGCCAGCAGCTCGGCCAGGTAGCGCTGGCCCAGCTCCATGTTGGTGGCGGGATCGAACAGGCCGGCCCGCCCGGTGTCGGTGTCGCCGATGTCGGCGTTGCGCTCCTGCACGTGCTGGGCGGTGGCGGGCATGATCTGCATCAGGCCGGTCGCCCCGGCCGAGCTGACCAGCCGCGGGTCGAATCGCGACTCCTGGCGCATCACCGCGAACACCAGCGCGCGGTCGACCGAGAAGCCGTCGCGCGGCTTCCAGTGCGGCAGCGGGTAGAGGGCCGCCGTGTAGGGCGCGCCGTCCGGCCCCGTCACCGCGTTGCCAACCTGGAGGGCCAGCGCCGGCAGCCCGGCGTGGTCGGCCAGCGTCACCAGCGCCTGTTCGGCCAGCGTGTCGCCCTGCGGGTGGATGCGGCGCAGCTCCATCTCCGCCAGTTCCTTCTGGCCGGCCTGGAGCAGGGCGATGGCGCGGGCGCCGCCCGGCTTCCCGGCGAGCGCCTTCAGGTGCGCCCCGGTCAGCTCCGGGGTCCGCCATTGCAGGGTGTCGGTGCCGCCCAGCGTGCGCAGCGCGATCAGGCCATAGAAGGTGTGCGGGAAGCGCGCCGCGGCGGCGAGGTGGGCGCGCGCCTCCCGGGGGCGCCCCCGCCGGGCGTGGGCCCGCGCCGCCCAATAGTCCGCCGCCGCCGCCTGCCAGGGCGAGCGTGGCCGGGCCGCCGCCATGGCCTCGAAGTGGCGCGCGGCGCGGTCGTGCTGGCGCAGCCGCCAGGCGGCCAGCCCGGCGATCCAGTGGGCTTCGGTCACCACCACGCCCGAGCGTGCCGCGCTGGCCGAGGCCAGCGCCAGCGCCTGCGTCACCTCGCCCGCGTAATAGAGCGAGGCGGCGATCCGGGCCCGCGAGCGGTCGTACTGGACGGTGTCGAGGTTGCGCGCGGCCTCGTCCTGGGCCAGCAGGGCCAGCGCCGCCCCCGGTTTGCCGGCGCGCAGCAGGTCCTGGACCTGGCCGACGGTGGCGTGGTCGGCGCCCTCCCGGCTGGCGACGCGGCTGCGCGGAGTGACGGTGATCGCCTCCTCGCCCGGCTTCTCCCCGCCCGCCTTCTCCTCGCCCGCCTGTCCATCGGCCGCCTCCTCCCCGGTCTCCCGCTCGGCGGCCACCGGCTCCGGGCGCAGGCCGCCCAGCCGTTCCAGCGAACCGGTCAGGCGCGCGCCGTCGCCGCGCGGCGGCTTGAGCGCCCGGCGGCCGGAGGGCTGCCGGCGCTGGGCCAGGTTGTGGATGCGCTCGGCCCCGGCGAGGTCGCCGTACTCGTGCATCCAGGCCGCCAGCTCGTCGTAGCTGGCCCGCCGATCGGGGTGCAGGTAGCGCTGGCGCAGGACGTGGCCGATCAGGCCCCGGTCCTTGAGAAGGCCCATCTCCCAGTCGGCGGCATCCCACTCCGCGCGCTCCTGGAGGGCGAAGATGCGGCGGTAACGGTGGGCGTCGTCCAGCGAAAGCTGGACGTCCCGGGCCTCCTCGTCGGTGGCCAGAAGCAGGGGCGGGTCGGCATGCCCGAAGCCCGGCGGGACGACAGGGCGTCCATCCGGCGCATGGATGATGAGGGCGGCCTGGGCCGGACGGTAACCGCCGACCGGGTCGGGTGCCGCGCACAGCGCAGCCGCCATACCGAGAGCCCCCAGAAGGTTCCGCCGCAGCGAGACGGAGTTTGCTGCGCTGCAAGATATCCGGAGCATTGGAAAGCTCTAACCGCTCAGGCCGCGAATCGCAAGTAGAGGATTCCCACCGGACGGATGATGCCCCGTAATCGTGAGATTTACCAGTGGCTTAGCGCTATGGGGAAAATCGCCTTAACCCACCTGGAAATCCCCTTCCGGTCGATTCCTGGCATGGATTCTCCGAATCAGACGCATCGGCATAACGGCAACTTGTCCGGTGTTACCGATATTTCACGTCCGCCGATATTTGCTTTAGAATGGAAGTGATCATGAAGAAATAGACTGATCGAACGGAGAAAGATTGAAGAAACGAAACATTGCAGCCTCATTTTACGGAATTTCGTTCATTCCCCCCTGAGCGCGCGGAGCGCCGGAGCGCCGGAGCGGCGGGGCGCTCAGGCCGTCAGGCGCTGCTTCAGCGTCAGCAGGTCGCGCCACGCCTCGCGCTTGGCGATCGGGTTGCGCAGCAGATAGGCGGGGTGCAGCATCGGGATGACCGGCACCGGGGCGGGCAGGCCGGGCGTCGCGTAGTCGAACCACCGGCCGCGCAGGCGGGTGATCCCCTCCGCCCGGTTGAGCAGCGTCTTGGCGGAGGTGCCGCCCAGCGGCACCAGGATGCGGGGGGCGATCAGCTCGACGTGACGCTCCAGGAAGGGCAGGCAGGCGGCGATCTCCGCCGGGGTCGGCGAACGGTTGCCGGGCGGGCGCCAGGGCAGGATGTTGCTGATGTAGACGCTGGCGCGGTCGAGCCCGATGTGGGCCAGCATGCGGTCGAGCAGCTTGCCGCTGACCCCGACGAAGGGCTTTCCCTGGCGGTCCTCATCCTCGCCCGGGGCCTCGCCGATCAGCATGACCGGGGCCGCCGGGTTGCCGTCGGCGAACACGGTGTTCATGGCGGTCGCCTTCAGCGGGCAGCCGTCGAAGGCGCGCAGCGCGCTCTCCAGCGCCTCCAGGCTCTGCGCTTCGCCCGCCCGCGCCCGGGCGCTGATCCCGGCCTCGCTGGCGCCGAGCGGCTGGGCGGCGCCCGGCGTCGGCCCGGCCGCCGCCGGGA
>JAEZHQ010000366.1 GCA_023416455.1 Pseudomonadota bacterium
CTGTGGGAGACCGCGCTGCGCATCGAGGACGGCGGCCTGTCGCTGGCCGAGCGCGACCTGCGCGACGCCGAGCGGCGGCTCGCCGAGGCGCTCGAAAAGGGCGCCACGGACGAGGAGTTGCGCAAGCTGATGGACGAGTTGCAGGCCGCCCTCGACACGTTCCTCGACGCCATGGAGCAGCGGATGCGCGAGGCGCTGGAGCGCGGCGAGACCATCCCCATGGTGCCGCCGGAGATGGCCGACCAGATGATGGACCGCCAGGATCTCCAGCAGATGCTCGACCAGATGCGGCGGATGGCGGAGACCGGGGCGCGCGACGCGGCGCGGCAGATGCTCTCGCAGCTCCAGCAGATGATGGAGAACATGCGCTCCGGCGCCATGGCCCAGATGCAGCAGGGCGGCCAGAACCAGGCATGGGAGATGATGCGCGAGCTTCAGGAGCTGGCGCAGCGGCAGCAGAGCCTGCTCGACCAGACCTTCCGCCAGTCGCAGGAGCAGATGGGGCAGATGGACGGCCAGCAGCCCCAGGCCGGCCAGGGTCCGCGCGGCCGGCAGGGGCGCCAGGGCGGCCAGCAGGGCCAGACCGGCAGCCCGCTCATGCAGCGCCAGGCCGAGCAGCAGGAGGCGCTGCGCCGCCAACTCGGCGAGCTGATGCGCCGCATGGGCGAGATGCAGGGCGACATCCCGCGCCCGCTGGGCCGCGCCGAGCGCGCCATGCGCGACGCCGGCCAGGCGCTCCAGCAGGGCCAGCCGGGCGCCGCGGTGCCCCCGCAGACCCAGGCCATGGACGAGCTTCAACAGGGGATGCAGAGCTACGCCGAGCAGATGATGCAGCAGATGATGGGGCAGCAGGGGCCGGCCATGACCGGCCAGCAGACCGGCCAGCCGCAGCGGCAGGGCCGCAACCGCGACCCGCTCGGCCGCCGCCCGTCCGGCTACGGCACCTACGACGGCAACGACGTGAAGATCCCGGAGGAGGCCGATCTTCAGCGCGCCCGCGAGATCCTCGACGAGCTGCGCCGCCGGTCCGGCCAGTTCAACCGCCCGCAGCCGGAGCGCGACTACATCGACCGGCTGCTCAAGCAGTTCTGAGCCGGCCGGCGCATGGATGCTTGCGTGATCGGCGGCAACGGGTGCGGCGCGCGCGGGCGGCGCTCAGCCGCCCTCGAAGGTCAGGCTCACCTCCTGCACGGCGCCGGGGTCGGGCTGGGCGTCGCGGAAGGTGGCGGCCTCACCCGGGGGAAGCCGCGCCGCCGACGCCTCGACCGACCGGGTCCGCAGCGGCTTGCCGCCCTCCCCCAGCGACACCAGCCGCATCGGGGGGACCGGCCGTTCCACGTCGGAGACGTTGACGACCTCGCCGTCGATGACCAGCACCGGCGTGCCGTCCGCGACCGTCTGCTCGAAGCGGACGTTGCGGAACTGGAGCCCGGCCCCCGGCGGCTCCACCGGCAGCCCGATGGTTTCGTAGAGCAGGGCGGCGGGCGGCCAGAACCACACCACCGCCGTCCGCCCGGCGTAGCCGCCGGCCAGGATGCCGCCCAGCGCCGCCAGGAACAGGCCCCAGCCGACCAGCGCCCGCCGCGTTGCCGCGCGGCCGGCGGCCGGCGGCCGTTCCGGCGCGGCCGGGCGGGCGGTGTGGACCTCGGTCACCGTATCCTCGGGAGGATCCGGCTCCTCCTCGGGCGCCTCCTGCCACCAGATGTGGCCGCACTTGGCGCAGCGCACCCTGCGCCCCTGCGGCCCCACCGACGAATCGGCAAGCGTGTAGCGCGTCTCGCAGGTGGGGCAGGTGATGATCATCAAAACCGGTCGCGGTCACGGGCAATGCCGTTTATCCTTATAGGTAGTCATGCGGTATGAAGCAAGGAACGCCCAGGCGGGGCCGGGCCGGACGGGGGTGGACGCGCCGCCGCCGCCGGGTGCATTGTGCCGGTGCACAGGCGGCGGGCGACCGCCGCGGCGCCTTGTTGCGGCATTGGTGAGACCGTGATCCGTTTCGAGAATGTCGGCCTGCGCTACGGCACCGGGCCGGAGGTGCTGCGCGACATCAGCTTCACCCTGCCGCCCGGCTCCTTCCACTTCATGACCGGGGCGAGCGGGGCGGGCAAATCGTCGCTGCTGAAGCTGATGTACCTGGCGCACCGCCCGTCGCGCGGGCTGATCACCCTGTTCGGCCAAGACATGGCGCGCGTCCGCCGGTCCGATCTGCCCGGGCTGCGCCGCCAGATCGGGGTGGTGTTCCAGGACTTCGCCCTGCTCGACCACCTGTCGGCGCTCGACAACGTCGCCCTCCCGCTGCGCATGGGCGGCGCCCCGGAGGCCGACGTGGCGGAGCACTGCACCGAGATCCTGCGCTGGGTGGGGCTGGGCAACCATCTGCACGCGCTGCCCACCACCCTGTCGGGGGGCCAGCAGCAGCGCGTCGCCATCGCCCGCTCGGTGATCAACCGCCCGCGCCTGCTGCTGGCCGACGAGCCGACCGGCAACGTCGACGACGGCATCGGCATGCGCCTTCTCTACCTGTTCGAGGAGCTGCACAAGCTGGGCACCACCGTGGTCATCGCCACCCACAACGAGGCGCTGATCCGCCGTTTCGACCACCCGCGCCTGCATCTGGAGAACGGGCGCCTGCACGTCCTGCCGGCGCAGGGCGCGCGCTGGGCCTGAAGGAGCGCCATGCCCCTCCCCTTCCGCCGCAAGCGCATCGACCTGCCGCTGGCCAAGGATCCGACGTCGCGGTTCCTGACCTGGCTGACCGCCCTGATGGTCTATCTGGCGGCCCTGGCGCTGGCCGGCGCGCTGGTCGTGTCGGACGTCGCGCGGCGCTGGGACAGCGGGCTGGCCGGCGGGCTGACGGTGCAGATCGCCCCCCTGCCCGGCACCGCCGGCGGACCGGCCGACGCCCCCGCCCCGCCCTCCCTGGAGGAGCGGGTGGAAGCGGCGCTCACCGTCCTGCGCGCCACCCCGGGCGTCCGCACCGCCGAGGCGCTGACCGGGGACGACACCGCCCGGCTGCTGGAACCCTGGCTGGGGCCGGGGGCGGCCGATCCGCTGCTGCCCATGCCGCGGCTGATCGACGTGGTCACCGACGGGCCGGTGGACACCGCGGCGCTGGCCCTGCGGCTGGCCTCCGCCGCCCCCGGCGCCACGCTCGACGACCACGCGGTGTGGCTGGCCGACCTGCGGGCCTTCGCCGGCGCGGTGCATCTGGCGGCGCTGGGCATCGTCGTGCTGGTCGGCGGGGCGGGGGTGATGGCGGTGGTCTTCGCGGTGCGCGCCGGGCTGGCCATCCACCGCGGCGTGGTCGAGCTTCTCCACCTGATGGGGGCCGCCGACCGCTACGTCGCCCGCCAGTTCGAATCCCACGTCCTCGACCTGACGCTGCGCGGCGGGCTGGTGGGTCTGGCGCTGGCTCTGGCCACACTGGCGGGGATCGGCCATGCCTCGGCCGGGCTGCGCGCCGGGATGCTGCCCGACCTTGCGCTGGCGCCCTGGCGGGTGGCCCTGCTCGCCGTGGTGCCGGCGACCGCCTGTCTGCTGGCCGTCCTGACCGCGCGCTGGACCGTGCTGCGCCGGCTGGAGTCGCTGCCGTGACGCCGCCGCGCCGCAGCCTTTGGGCCGCTCCCCCGGCGGGGATGGGCGCGGCGGCGCGCCCCCGCTC
>JAEZHQ010000436.1 GCA_023416455.1 Pseudomonadota bacterium
CGGGGCCGGCGGCGCCGTCCCGCTCCGGCCTCAGCGCCCGTCGGCCGAGGGCGGCTCCACGCTGCGCCAGAGCGCGTCGACGCTGGGAAGGATGTCCGGGAGCGGCTCGGCGGCGAGCCCCTCGGCGATCGGGCGCAGCCGGAACCCGTCGATGACGAAGGGCTTGCACACCCGCCCCAGATCCAGGATCCAGGCCACCAGGGCGTCCGCCGTGGCCGCCGGCATGCCGCTGATGCGCCGGAAGGGCTCGACGAGGGCCGCCATCGTCAGCGCCGGGCCGAAGGGGCCGCCGGCGCGGGCCGCATGGTCCGGGAACAGGATGAAGGCCGGCCCCTCCTCCCCCTCCCCGTCCCACAGGGCGTCCCGCAGCGTGTTGCCCATGGACACACCGGCATCCAGGACCGACGCGGGCGTCAGCCCGTAGCGCACCAGCCGCCGGGCAAGGTCGCCGCCGTTCCGCACGGCGGGATTCTCCAGCAGATCGGCGGCGATCCGCTCGTCGATCCTTTCGGCCCGCGCGAAGACACGGTCGAGGTCCAGCAACCACCCGGGCGTGTCCCGGACGAACACGGAGGCGAAGGCCCGGCCGGTCCGCGCGTCCTCGCCCTGGTCCGGGGCGTCGGGCCTCACCGCCGCCGCGGAACGCCGGCCGCCGGCGGCGCCGGCCGCCGCTTCGACCAGCTCCTCGAAGACCGTCTCAAGCCAGGCGGGATCGACCGGCCAGCCGCCCCGCCGCTTCAACTCCTGGTCGATGAGGGTCAGCGCCGCCTCGGGATACTGGCACAGCCTGGACAGCGCCGCGCGCTCATCCGGGTGCGCAAGGACGGCATCCACGTCCTGGTGCCGTCGCCGCCCGTCGTCATGGAAGTAGGACGATACCATGGGCACACCCTCCGCGCGCACGGTAGCACCGTCCGGACAACGGATGCAATCGGCCTTCCGTTCCCGGTCCGGAAGAGGGCACGGCGGACCGGCCGCCCGGTCAAGGCTTCCTTCCGCCTTACCTCTCCCTTGCGGTCGCCTTGCGGCTCCTTGCGGCCGGCCCCTTACGGGTTCTTCAGCGGGCAGCGGCGGATGCCGAGCAGCGTGTAGGCCGGGCAGAAGCCGACGGCGGCGGTCAGCAGCGGCACGAGGCCGACCCAGCCCCACGGGGTCTGCGGGCCGACGAACACCAGGGCGATGAGGACGAGGCCGACGACGGCGCGCAGGGCGCGGTCGATGGGGCCGACGTTGGCGGACATGGGAACCTCCGAAGCGTGGTGGTTGGGGATTGCGCCCCCCTTCTACGTGGCTCCCGGCGGCGGCGTCTGTGACGGTGTCACACGGCGTCCCGGCCCAGCGCCGCCAGGGCGTCGGGGTCGCGCACGCCGACCCGGCCGCGCGACAGAGCCACCAGGCCGCGCCGCTCGAACTCCTTGAGCTGGCGGCTGACCACCTCGCGCGCGGTGCCGAGTTCGACGGCCAGCTCCTGGTGGGTGATGTCCAGCCCGCCGCGGGCGTCGCGGCGCTCCGCCAGGAAGCGGGCGAGCCGCAGGTCGAGCCGCCCGAAGGCCACCTCCTCCACCAGCATCATCAGCCCCACCAGCCGGTTGCCGAAGGAGGTGAAGACGAACTCGCGGAACACGGCGGAGCGCCCCAGCAGCGCGTGGAAGGGCCGCACCCCCAGCGCGACGGCCTCCACGTCGGTCTCCGCCACGCCTTCGGCGCAGTGGTCGGCGTGGGCGAGCAGGCCGACGGTGGTCAGGATGCAGGTCTCGCCCCGCGCCACCCGGTAGAGCACGATCTCCCGCCCCGTCGGCGCGGTCATCTGCACCCGCACCGTGCCGTCCAGCACCATCACGAAGCTGCTGCACAGGCTGCCGGCCCCGAACAGCGCGGTGCCCCGCGGCACCGCCAGCCGCGCGCCGGCTTCCGCCAGCAGGTCGAGCGCGTCGGGCTCCAGCGCGGCGAGCGCCGGGAACGCCCCCAGCCAGGCTTGCGCCGCACCGCACCGCACCGTCATGGCCGCCCCCTTCCTCCGCACCATGCCCATTATCGGCGAAGGGGCTTGCCCGGTCCATCCCGCACCGCCGGCTCCGGTCAGCTTACCCAATGCGCGCGCCTTCCTCGCCGGATGCGCTGCGCGGATGATGAAACGGCCGGAGCATCGTGGCGTTTCAGGCAACCGTAACGCGCCGGTTGGGCGCGGCCCGGCTCGCGAGGAGGATCCGCTTTGGCCACCCAGGACGTTCACGACCAACCCGCAAGGCGGCAGGCCGGCCCGGTTTCCTTCGATCTTTCGGCGGCGGCGGCCAGCGCGGTGCGGCGCACGACCGGCATGCTCCTGCGGCACAAGCTCCTGATCGGCACGGTGATCGTTCTTGGCACCGGTGCCGCGGCGCTGGTGGCGCTGCGCATGACCCCGCTCTACACCGCCGAGACGCTGATCATGGTCGAGCACCGCAGGAACAAGGTGCTGGCCTACGAGGAGGTGGTCTCCAACCTGTCCACCGAACTGGGCTCCCTGCAAAGCGAGGTGGCGATCCTGAAGTCGCCGACCTTCGCCGAGAAGGTGGTCGACAAGCTGGGGCTGGCCAACGACCCGGAATTCAACATGGCGTTGCGCCCGCCGACGACGGACTGGCTGTCCTACCTCTCCCCCAAGACCTGGCTTCCCGAATCCTGGTGGAACGCGGCGCGCGGCGACCGCCCCGAGGTCGAGCTGACGCCGGAGGAGAAGGCGGCCAACGAGAGGACCGCGGTCGTCGAGGCCTTCCTCGAAAACCTCTCGGTCCGCCCGCAGGGGCGCTCCTACGTCATCGCCGTCGCCTTCGACAGCGAGAACCCGCGCAAGGCCGCCCTCGTCGCCAACACCATCGGCGAGCTGTATCTCGTCGACCAGCTCGACGAGAAGTTCAAGGCCGCCAAGCGCGCCACCGCCTGGCTGGAGGAACGCATCGCCGAACTGCGCCGCGAGGCCAAGGCCACCGGCGAGGCGGTCGAGAAGTACCGGGCGGACAGCGGCCTGACCGCCGCCAACGGCGAGACCACCCTGCTCGCCCAGCAACTGGCGGAGCTGAACACCAGCTACGTGCTGGCCCGCACCAAGCGGCAGGAGGTGGAGGCCAAGCACCGCGAGGTCTCCACCCTGGCCCTGAGCCCGCGCGGGGTCTCGGCCATCGGCGACGTGCTGGGCTCGCCCCTGATCCAGGCGCTCCGCCAGCAGGAGGTCGAGCTTCAGCGCAAGATCGCCGACGCCAACAACCGCTACGGCCCACGGCACCCCACCCTGACCGCGTTCCAGAGCGAGCTGCGCGACCTCCAGGGCCAGATCCGCGCCGACGTCGGCCGGATCGTCCAGAACCTCGCCAACGAGGTCGAGGTGGAGCGCGGGCGCGAGGCGGCGCTGAAGGCCAACCTCGACCAGCTCCAGGCGCAGCGCGACCAGCAGCAGCAGTCGAGCGTGGCGCTGCGCACGCTGGAACGCGACGCCGAGACCGCGCAGACCATGTACGAGGCGCTGCTGACCCGCTTCCAGGAGATCGCCGGCCAGACCGACATCCAGCAGCCCGACGCCCGCATCGCCTCGGAGGCGGCGATCCCGCTCAACCCGTCGCAGCCCAACAAGAAATTGATCGTGCTGCTGGCGCTGATCGCCTCGGGCACGCTGGGCGTGCTGCTGGCGCTGCTGCGCGAGCAGTCCGAAAAGGGCTTCCGAAGCCCGCACCAGTTCGAGAGCGCGACCGGCGTGCGCAGCCTGGGCATCGTGCCGGCGCTGCCGCGCTTTCGCGGCTCGCCGGCCGCCTACGCGCTGGACAAGCCGACGTCCGCCTTCGCGGAGGCCATGCAGAACCTGCGCACAACGCTTCTGCTCGCCAACCCGGACGGGCACCAGCGGGTGATCCTGTTCTGCTCCTCCATCCCCGGCGAGGGCAAAAGCTCCATCGCCGCGTCCTTCGCGCGGATCTGCGCCAACTCCGGCCAGAAGACGATCCTTCTCGACTGCGACCTGCGGCGCAAGAGCCTGCACGAGATGCTGAAGCTGGAGAACCGGCGGGGCCTCTACGAGGTGCTGTCCGGCGAATGCAGCCCCTCGGAGGTGATCCAGACCGACCCGCGCACCGGGCTTCACTTCATCGCGTCGGGCCGCGGCTCCGCCCTGCCGCAGGACATGCTGGGGTCGAGCCGCATGCACCAGCTCATCTCGCGGCTGGCCCTGGAGTACGACCGGGTGGTCATCGACTCGCCGCCGGTGCTTGCGGTGTCGGAGGGCAAGCTGCTGGCCGCGCTGGCCGACCAGACCGTGTTCGTCGTGCATTGGGGCAAGACCAAGCGCGAGACGGCGCTCGCCGGCCTGAAGGAGATCGTGGAGTCGGGCGGCGAGGTGGTGGGCGTCCTGTTCTCCCAGGTCGACCTGCGCCGCCACGCCCAATACGAGTTCCCGGACAGCGGGCGCTACCACGGCTATCGCCGGTACTACGCGAACTGACGGCCGGGCGGCCGCAGGCCCCGCCGGCCCCACCCTGCCCGTTCCCCCGGCCGGCGCACGCGCGCCGGCCGGGGGAACGGTTGGAGCGCATCGATGACCGCCGGACGACGCATCTTCCTGAACATCCGCGCGCTCGCCGCGGCCCGCGTGGCGACGCTGCTGAGCGGCCTCGTCACGACGGCCTGGACCGCCCGCGCGCTGGGACCGGACGGCTTCGGCATCCTCGGCTTCGGCACCTCGATGCTGGCCTACGCGGCGCTGTTCGTGAATCTCGGCCTGTCCACCTACGCCGTCCGCGAGATCGCCCGCGAACCGAAGCGGGCCGCCGAGCTGGCCGAGCATGTGCTGACCCTGCGGACGCTGCTGGCGCTGGTGGTGGGCGCGCTCTACGCGCTGTTCGTGCTGACGCTCGACCGGCCGGGGCTGGTCAAGGCCGTGCTGCTGGTCCAGGCGGTCCAGCTGCTCGGCAACGCGCTGGTGCTCGACTTCGTCTACCAGGCGACCGAGCGCATGGGCGTCATCGCCGTGCGCGAGATCGGCACCGCCCTCGGCATCATGGCGGCGATGCTGACGCTGGTCCGCGGGCCGGAGGACGTCGCGGTGGCGGCGGCCATCACCGGCGGCTCCTTCCTCGTCAACGCCCTGCTGATGCTGGCCCGCTACGGCCGCGACTTCGGCCGGCCGCGGCCGCGGGTCGACCTCGCGGTGTGGGGAACCATCCTCAAGGCGGCCGCCCCGATGGCGGTCAGCGTCTTCGCCTGGGCGCTCTTCTCGCATCTCGACCTGGCCATGCTGGGCTTCATGGCGCCGCAGACCGAGGTCGGCTGGTACGCCGCCGCGGTCAAGCTGCTGGTTCTGTCGGTGACCGCCGGCAACATCATCATGAACGCCTTCATGCCGCAGCTGGCCGCCGCCTACGGCGACATCGAGGGGATGCGCGCGCGCATGCGCGACTACGCCACCACCATGCTGTGCGTCGGCGCGCTGATCGCGGCCGGCGGCATGACGCTGGCCCCGGCGATTCTCGGCTTCATCTACGGCCCGGCCTACCTGCCCGCCGCCGACGCCCTGCGCCTGCTGATGGCGTCGGTGGCGATCGTCCATGTCAACATGGCGCTGGGCAACCCGCTGCTGGTCTGGCACCGGCAGACCGGCTACATGACCGCCATCCTGGTCGGCGGGGCGACCAACGCCGCGCTCAACCTGCTGCTGATCCCGCGCTGGGGAATCGAAGGGGCCGCCGCCGCCACCGTGGTGGCCGAGCTGACGGTCATGGCCGGGCTGGCCTGGCAGCACCGGCGCGCGGTCGGGCAACTCTACCTCGGCATCATCGCCCGCGCCGCCGTCTGCGGTGCGGCGGCCATGGCCGCCACCCTGGCGCTGGCCCACGCCCTGCCGGCGGCGCTGACCCACCAGCCGCCGGTCGTCGTCCTGCTGGCCGGCGGCCTCGCGCTCAGCACCGTCTACGGGCTGGGCGTCCTGATGACCGGGCTGGTGCGCCCGTCGCGCCTGCGCCGCCTGATCGGGGTAGCCGCCTGACCTCCCTACCCCGCAGGACTCGGGGGCCTTCCACCGAAGACTTCTTGCCGCCGTTCCGGCGTAACACCGGAAATTCATCCGAACGGTCAAAGGACTAGCCTCTTCACGTATCCGGAAAGTTCGGAACATTGCCGCAGCACAAGACGTTCGGTGTTGGGAAAGCGCGGGCGTTGAAAGGCTCGGCACCTTTGGATGCATACGGAAATGAAGGCAGGATCGAACGAATATGCTCCCAAAATCCTTTCCTGACCGGAATGTCTGTGTCCTGGGGCTCGGCTATGTCGGGCTGACGCTGGCGGTGGCGATGGCCGATGCCGGCTTCCAGGTGCACGGCGTCGAGGTGCGCGGCGACGTGCTCGACAAGCTGTCCCGCGGTACCCCGCACTTCCATGAGCCGGGACTGGCCGAGAAGCTGCGCCACGTCACGGCGCGCGGCCGCTTCACCTTCAGCCGCACCCCGGACGCCTGCGCCCATTGCGGGGTCTTCATCATCACGGTCGGCACGCCGCTCGATGCCCGCGGACGGGTTCGCACCGACATGATCGAGGCGGCGACCCGGCAGGTGGCCGAACGCCTGCACGACGGCGACCTCGTCATCCTGCGCTCCACGGTCAAGCTCGGCACCACGCGCAACGTGGTGGCGCCGATCCTGCACGCCACCGGCAAGCGCTTCGACATCGCCTTCTGCCCGGAACGCACGCTGGAGGGCCAGGCGCTGATCGAGCTGAACCAGCTTCCCCAGATCATCGGGGCGGAAAGCATGGAGGTGGCGGCCCGCGCCGCCCAGATCTTCGGCTTCCTGACGCCGACCACGGTCAAGGTCTCGACGCTGGAAACGGCGGAGCTGATCAAGCTGGTGGACAACACCTACCGCGACGTCACCTTCGCCTTCGCCAACGAGATCGCCCGCCTGTGCGACGCCATGGAGGTGTCGGCCCTGGAGGTGGTGCGGGCCGGCAAGCTGGGCTACCCGCGCACCAACCTGCCGCTGCCCGGGCTGGTCGGCGGCCCCTGCCTGGAGAAGGACCCGCACATCCTGCTGGAGGCGGCGCGCGAGGCCGGGGTTACCATGGACATCACCGCCGCCGGCCGCCGCGTCAACGAGACGCAGCCGGGCGAGGTGGCCGGCTTCCTGGAGAGCCTGACCACCTCGATGCAGGGCTTCCCGCGGACCCCGACGATCAGCCTCATGGGGCTGGCCTTCAAGGGCCGGCCGGCGACCGACGACCTGCGCGGCACCATGGCCCGGCCGGTGTTCGACGAGCTGCGCAGCCGCTTCCCGCAGGCACGCTGGCGCGGCTTCGACGCGGTGGTGGCGCCGGACGACATCCGCTCCTTCGGGCTGGAGCCGACCGGCAGCATGGCCGAGGCGGTGGACGGCGCCAACCTCGCCATCATCCTGAACAACCACCCGGTCTTCACCTCCATGCCGCTGCCCGACCTGGCCGGGCGCATGGACCGGCCCGGCGTCATCTACGATTTCTGGAACAACTTCAACAGCCGCGAGGTGGACCTGCCCGAGGGTACGGCCTATGTGGCGCTCGGCAGCCACGGCGCCGCCCGCTTCGCGCATGCCGGCTGAGGGAACAGCGATGGCGAAACATTACCTGGTCACCGGGGGCAGCGGCTTCATCGGCGCCGCCCTGGTCCGCCGGCTGGTGCGCGACGGCCACCGCGTGCGCGTGCTCGACGACAACTCCCGCGGCCACCCGCGCCGGCTGGACGATGTGCTCGACGCGGTGGAGTTCGTCACCGGCGACATCCGCGACTCCGCCGCGGTGGCCAAGGCCGTGCGCGGGGTCGACGGCGTGCTGCATCTGGCCGCCGTCAACGGCACGCGGCATTTCTACGAAAGGCCGGAGCTGGTGCTCGACGTCGGCGTGCGCGGCATGCTGAACGTGCTGGACGCCTGCCGGGCGGCCGGGGTGGGCGATCTCGTCGTCGCCTCCTCCTCCGAAGCCTACCAGACCCCGCCGCAGGTGCCGACGCCGGAGACCGTGCCCCTGGTGGTGCCGGACGTGCTGAACGCCCGCTACAGCTACGGCGGCTCCAAGCTGATCTCGGAGCTGCTGGCCGTCAACTGGGGCCGCACCGGCTTCGACCGGGTGGCCATCTTCCGCCCCCACAACGTCTACGGCCCCGACATGGGGTGGGAGCATGTGGTGCCGGAGTTCGTGCGCCGCGCCGTGGCCGCCGTCGATCTCGCCCCGCGCGGCCCGGTGCCCTTCCTCATCCAGGGCGACGGCACGCAGACCCGCGCCTTCGTCCACATCGACGACGCGGTGGACGGCATCGCCACGGTGATCGAGCGCGGCGCGCATCTCGGCATCTACCACATCGGCAACCCCGAGGAGGTGGCCATCGCCGACCTCGCCCGGCGGATCGTCGCCATCCTCGGCCGCGAGGCCGAGGTGCAGGCCGGCCCGCCGGCGCCCGGCGGCACGCAGCGCCGCTGCCCCGACATCGCCCGGCTGGCGGCTCTCGGCTTCGTGCCGCGGATCCCGCTGAAGGACGGGCTGCCGGGGGTGGTCGACTGGTACGCCGCGCGCAGCCGCGGCCACGCCGCCGCCGCGGAATAAGGAGGCATCCCATGGACCGGAACAGCCGCGTCTTCGTGGCGGGGCATCGCGGCCTCGTCGGCTCGGCCATCCTGCGCCGCCTGGCGGCGGAGGGGTACGAGGCCCTCGTGCTGCGCAGCCGCGCCGAACTCGACCTCACCGACCAGGCGGCCGTGCGCGCCTTCTTCGACCGGGAGAGGATCGACCATGTCATCCTGGCCGCCGCCAAGGTCGGCGGCATCCTCGCCAACGAGCGTTGCGGCGGCGACTTCATCCGCGACAACCTGCTGATCCAGACCAACGTCATCGACGCGGCCTGGCGGGCCGGCGTGGCCAAGCTGCTCTTCCTCGGCTCCTCCTGCCTCTACCCCAAGCACGCCGAACAGCCCATCCGCGAGGAGGCGCTGCTGACCGGCCCGCTGGAGCCGACCAACAAGCCCTACGCCGTCGCCAAGATCGCCGGCATCACCATGTGCCAGGCCTACCGGCGCCAGTACGGCTTCAACGCCATCTGCGCGATGCCGTCGAACCTCTACGGCCCCGGCGACCATTTCGACCCGGAGGGCTCGCACGCCATCCCCGGGATGATCCGCCGCTTCCACGACGCGAAGATGGAGGGCGCGCCGACCGTCACCCTGTGGGGCACCGGCACGCCGCGGCGGGAGTTCCTGTACGTCGACGACATGGCCGATGCCTGCCTGCACCTGATGGACCATTACGACGGGGAGGACATCATCAACGTCGGACCGGGCGACGACGTCTCCATCGGCGATCTGGCCTGCACGATCCGGGACGTGGTCGGCTATCCGGGCACGCTGAGCCAGGACCTGAGCAAGCCGGACGGGCACCCGCGCAAGCTGATGGACGTGTCCCGCCTGTTCGCCACCGGCTGGCGCCCCAAGGTCGGGCTGGAGGACTGGCTGCGGCGCACCTACGGCTGGTTCCTGGAGAACGTCGCCCCGACCATCGCGCCGCCGGCGACCGAAACCCCTGCGGCGTCCAGCCGAGCGGCGGAATAGAGCCATGCCCGACGACTCGTCCGCCCGTCTCGCCCGCACGGCGCCCGTCGCGGTGCCTCCCCGTGCCCTGCTGGTGGCCATGAGCTATTG
>JAEZHQ010000112.1 GCA_023416455.1 Pseudomonadota bacterium
CGCGCTTGCGGCGGCGGCGCTTCTCGGTGGCGCAGGTCTGGTCGTAGATCAGGACGCTGACGCCGGAAACCTCGCGCATCTCCTTCTGCACGCGCTCCAGGTCGTCGCGGTGCTCGACGCCGGTGTATGGGGGCAGGCCGTCGCCGATGCCGTATTTTTCCGGTTCGTCGGACACGACGACGATGCGGCCCACGCCCTCGGCGCGGAGCTGGTTGGCGAGCGACTGAACGGTCAGGGAGCCGTCCAGCGGCTGGCCGCCGGTCATCGCCACGGCGTCGTTGAACAGCAGCTTGTAGGTGATGTTGGCCTTCGCCGCGATGGCCTGCCGGATCGCCAGGATGCCGGAGTGGTAATAGGTACCGTCGCCCAGATTGGCGAAGATGTGCTTTTCCTCGGTGAAGGGCGCCTGTCCGACCCAGGGCACGCCCTCGCCGCCCATCTGGGTGAAGGTGTCGGTCTTGCGGTCGAGCCACGTCGCCATGTAGTGGCAGCCGATGCCGCCCAGCGCCCGGCTGCCCTCCGGCACATGGGTGGAGGTGTTGTGCGGGCAGCCGGAGCAGAAGGTCGGCTTGCGGATGACGCGGGCCTGATGGGCCTTCTGCTTCTCCTGCGCGTCGAGGAAGGCGACGCGGCGCTTCAGCGCCTCGTTGTCCACGAAGGGTTCCAGCCGCCGTCCGATGACCACGGCGATCTGCGCCGGCGAGAGTTCACCGGCGGAGGGGAGAATCCATTCGCCATGTTCGTCGAACTTGCCGATCACCTTCGGGCGGACGTCGGGATGCCAGTTGTAGAGCTGCTCCTTGAGCTGGTTCTCGATGACCGCGCGCTTCTCCTCGACGACGACGATCTCCTCCAGCCCCTCGGCGAAATGGCGGGCCCCCTCGCGCTCCAGCGGCCAGGGCATGGCCACCTTGTAGACGGTGATGCCCCAGTCGGCGGCCATCGCCTCGGTGATGCCCAGCTCGTCGAGGGCCTGGCGGACGTCGAGGTAGGACTTGCCGGTGGTGACGATGCCAAAGCGCGGGCGCGGGCTGGCCATCACCACCTGGTCCAGCCGGTTGGCGCGCGCGAAGGCCAGGACGGCGTACAGCTTGTGCCGCATCAGCCGGTGTTCCTGCTCCAGCGGCGGGTCGGGCCAGCGGATGTTGAGGCCGCCCGGCGGCAGGGCGAAGTCGGTGGGGACGACCGGGCGGACGCGGTGCGGGTCGATGGCGACCGAGGCCGAGCTGTCCACCGTATCGGCGATCGTCTTCATGGCGACCCAGCAGCCGGACCAGCGGCTCATCGCCCAGCCGATCAGGCCGTAGTCCAGGATCTCCTGCACGCCGGCCGGGTTGAGGACCGGGATCATGGCGTGCATGAAGGCATGCTCGGACTGGTGGGGGAAGGTGGAGGACTTGCAGTTGTGATCGTCGCCGGTCAGCACCAGGACGCCGCCGTTGGGCGCGGTGCCGGCGGCGTTGGCGTGCTTGAGCACGTCGCCGGAGCGGTCGACGCCGGGACCCTTGCCGTACCACATGGCGAAGACGCCGTCGTACTTGGCGCCCGGGAACATCCCCACCTGCTGGCTGCCCCAGACGGCGGTGGCCCCCAGCTCCTCGTTGACGCCGGGCTCGAAGCGGATGTGGTGCTTCTCCAGGAACCGCCGCGCGTTCCACAGATTCAGGTCGAGCCCGCCCAGCGGCGAGCCGCGGTAGCCCGAGATGAAGCAGCCGGTGTTCAAGCCCGCGGCAACGTCGCGCTGGCGCTGCATCATCGGCAGGCGGACCAGAGCCTGGGTGCCGGTGAGGTACACGCGCCCCTGTTCCAGGGCGTACTTGTCGTCCAGGGTTACGGTCGCGAGAGCCATGGTTCCATCCCCGTAAAGGCGCGCTCGCCGCGCGTCACCGATATTGTTGGATGGGCAAAAAGGTAATCATTGCTGTCGTATGTGTCCATCGCCTCCGGGGGCGGGCCGGAAAAAAGCAAGGAACCGGCCGCGGGCCGGCAGCCCCTGGAAACGGAGCGTCGGAAATCCCCTCCGCAGGGACATTCCTGCTCGCCGGGCGGTCCGGCAATACCGATATGGGGATGGTTTCAGATGGGCGGCAGGGGGTGGTCGTCGGATCCGGGCAGCGACGGCGGGGGCTCGGACCAGCGGCCCGGATCGTCCGCCCCGCGGCCGGCCAGCGTGCGCACGGTCGCCCGCAGCGAGTGGATCAGGGCGCGGGTGGCGACCAGCGCGTCGGCCCCGCCGGGCCCGGCGGCGATCCAGCGCAGGGCCGCGACATGGGCCTGGGCGGCGTCGGCGAAGCCTTCGACGTTCGGTCCGGCCCAGGCGACCAGGGTGGAGAGCGAGGCGGCGGCGGCGGTCGCCGCGCGGTCGCTGCCGGCCACCAGCTGGAGGTCGGACACCGCCCGGCGGAGCCTCAGCCCCGGGTCGTCGGGATTGTCCAGCGCCGCCTCCACCCGGTCGAGCGCCAGCAGCAGGCGGGCGCGCCGCGGGTCGGCGGAGCGCGCC
>JAEZHQ010000572.1 GCA_023416455.1 Pseudomonadota bacterium
GACCGACGACGCCATGCGCGACATGGGGATCAGCCGGCTGAACACCCTGAACGAGGCCGAGGCGTCCCGGTTCGCCGCCGCCCAGCAGGGGCGCAACGCGCGCGCCGCCCTGACCGCGGGGTATCTGGGGGCCACCACATCGCTCCTCGACTTCGGCGCCAAGCTCGCCAAGCCGTCCCCCACGAAGAAGGATTGACCATGGCCGGCACAGGACTTCCCACCGGCGACGACCGCCGCCCGGCCCGCACCGAGCCGGCGCCCTTCGTCCAGCCCGACCGCTCCGCCGTGGAGGTGTGGGCCTCGGTGGGCGGGGTGGCGGCGTCGGCCTTCACCTTCGCCGACAAGCTGCTGGACGCCCAGCGGGTGCAGGTGATCGCGGACATCGACGCCAAGAGCGAGGAACAGGAACTCCGGCTGATGCAGGAGCACCCTACCGACCCCGAGGCGTGGCGCACCGGCTGGCAGGCGTACGAGCATGGCGTCCTAAAGGGGGTTCCCGGCCCCTTCGCCGACACGGTGCGCCAGCGCCTCCAGGCCCGCGGCATGCAGGGCTATCGCGCCGTCCTCAAGGCCGGGCTGGAGGCGCAGCGCAGGATGACCGCGGACGCCCTCGCCGCTCGCGTGCAGGCCACCACCGACCGCGTGCTCGGCGCGGCGGCGGCCGGCGACAACGACGGCATCCAGCAGGCGTTCGACGAGTTCCGCGGGCACATCGACGACAAGGTGCGACTCGGCTTCATCTCCCCGGATCGGGGCGAGCTGGCAAAGAACAGCCTTCAGGCCCAGGCCAAGGCCGAAGTCGGCATGCGCACGGCGCGCGCGGCGTTCGAGCGGGACGGCTATGAGGTGGCCCTTGCCGAGGTGGAGCGCATCGCCGGCGACCCGGCGCTGGTGCTGTCGGCCGAGGAGCGCCACCAGCTGCTGACCCGCGGTCGCGCGACGATCAACGACCTGGAGCGCCGCCGCACCCATCGCGAGGCCGAACAGGCCCAGGGGGAGGCCAAGGTCTACGCCCAGCGCTTGGCCGACGTGACGATCCGCGTCACGCGCGGCGAGGCCACACAGGTGGAGCTGGAGGGCCTGTACGAGACCGGCCAGCTCCGGCCCGCCGACTACAGCCGCCTGACTCTGGCCATGGACAGGGCCGCCGAAGGCGCCGCCGCGGAGGCCGCCACGCTCCGCCGGGTCGAGATGGCCGGCCGCACCGTCACCGTTCCGCCGCGCCCGCTGGCCGAACGGATCAGCGGCGCGGAGTGGAGCCCCGCCGGCCCGGACAAGAACCCCAACAGCTCTGCCGCCGGCCCCGGTCAGTTCACCGACAAGACCTGGATTTCGACCCTGCGCAAGCACGCCCCGGAGCTGGCCGCCGGCAAGACCGACGCCGAGGTTCTGGCCCTGCGCGACAGCGGCACCGCGCGGGAGCGCCGCCCCCTGCACCTGCGCATGATCGACGCCTTCGCCGCCGACAACGCCGCCTTCCTCCGAGCCAACGGCGTCGAGCGGGTCGGCGACGGCGAGACGTACCTCGCCCACTTCGCCGGGCCGGCCGGGGCTCTGGCCGTCCTGCGAGCCGATCCGGCCACCCCGGTCCGCGACATCCTGTCGGCCGACGCCGTCAAGGCGAACGCCCGGATGAAGTTGGGGGACAAGCCCTTCGCCGAATGGACGGCCGGCGACCTGCGGAGCTGGGCAACGGGCAAGGTGGCCGGCGGCTCCGAGGCCGCCACCGTGCACGTCCCTTATCTTGACCCCCGCGACAAGGACGACCGCAAGGCCGTGGACCTGCATTACGGGCGCATCTCCGCCGGATGGGCGGCCCTGCCGCCCGACCAGCGGCAGGACCGCCAGCTTGCCGTCATCGAGCAATACGGCATGATCCCCGACCGCCTCCTCGGCGACATGCGCGGCACGCTCCGCCGGGGCAGCCCCGAACAGAAGGTCGCCACGGCCCGTTTCGTCTCCCGGCTGGAGGCGCGGTTCGAGTGGGCCGGCCGCGACCTCGACGGCGACGACTACATGCTGGCGCAGGCGATCAACCTGTGGGCCGACGCCGGCGCCGACCCGGTGACCGCCGTCACCCGCGCCGAGGAAGCGCTCATGCAGCCGAAGCCGGTCCGCGAACTGCGGGAGGAGGAATACCGCCGCGTCCTCTCGAAGACCCCCAACGCGAACGCGCGCTGGCTGCTGACCGAGCAGGGCGAGCGGCCGGGCTTCTTCAACGACGTGGCCGTTCCGGCGGAGCTGACGGCCGAGTTCGGGCGGCTCGTCCGCGACCGCTACCTCACCACCGGGGACCTGGAGGTGGCCCGCAAGGTGGCGTGGCACGACCTCCGGAAGGTCTGGGGCGAGACCAGCATTGGCGGGCGCCGCTTCCAGCGCCACGCCCCCGAAACGGTCTACGCCAATGGCAAGGACCCGTCGTGGATCGAGGAGCAGTTGCACGCCGACCTCGCGTCGCTGGGCACCCACGCCCCGCCGGACCAGCTCCGGGACAAGGTGCAGCTCTGGCCCGACCGCACCAGCGGCCACGAGGCGCGCCCCTCCTACCTGATCATGGAGAAGGACGAGTTTGGCGCCTGGGTGCCGCTGCGGGGCAAGGACGGCGCCCCCATGCTCGGACCCGACGGCCGGCCGCTGCGCTTC
>JAEZHQ010000632.1 GCA_023416455.1 Pseudomonadota bacterium
GCCGACGGCCTCGTGCGGCGGGAGCGGACGCGGCGCGGGCGGAACGGCGTGCCGGTCGATCCAGCGCTCCAGCGCGCCCAGCGCGGCGCGCGCGGCGAAACCGCGCCCGCGAACATCGCGCGGCGGCGGAAAAGACCAATCCTCAACCATCATACCCGGCATCATACCCGGCATTATTCCCGGCATCACCCCCGGCCGCATGACCCCCGTTCGACGGGGCGGCGGCGCCGGTCGCGGCGGCCGTTCCCCTGGCGAAACGGCATCATACGCGGTCCGCCCGGCCGGAGCGCCGCTTTTCCCGCAAGGGCCTTCAGCCGGCGCCGGAAACCCCGTCGGGTTCCGGAACCGGCTCGTGGGTGCCGGCCCGGACGCAGTCGCGCCCCGCGCGCTTGGCCTCGTAGAGGAAGCGGTCGGCGCTCCGGGTCAGGCCGTCGGGCGGGGTGCCGGCCTGCGGCCGGGCGGCGGCGATCCCCAGGCTGATGGTGACGTGCCCGGCCACCGGCGAATGGCCGTGCGGCAGGCCGAGGCCGGCGACGGCCTGGCGCAGCCGGTCCGCCACCCCGGCGGCGCCCGCCTCGTCGGTTTCCGGCAGCAGGCAGGCGAACTCCTCCCCGCCGTAGCGGGCGACCAGATCGCCGGGCCGGTTCATGGCGCCGGCCAGCCCCCGGGCCACGGCGCGCAGGCACTCGTCGCCGGCCTGATGGCCGTAATGGTCGTTGTAGGCCTTGAAATGGTCCACATCGAGCAGGATCAGCGACAGCGGCAGCCGCGACCGCCCGCAGCGCCGCCATTCGCGGGCCAGCGCCTCGTCGAAGCGGCGGCGGTTGGCGATGCCGGTCAGCCCGTCGAGGAAGGACAGCTCGCGCAGGAGATCGGCCTGGCGCTTCAGCAGCAGGTGGTTGCGCACGCGCGCCCGCACGATGGGCGGGCTGACCGGCTTGGTGATGAAATCGATGGCCCCGACCTCCAGCCCGTGGGTCTCGTCCTCCACCTCGCTCTTGGCGGAGATGAAGATGACGGGGATGTCGCGGGTGGCGGCGTCGGCCTTCATGCGCCGGCACACCTCGTAGCCGTCCATGCCCGGCATCATGATGTCCAGCAGCACAAGGTCGGGCAGGCGGTGCCGGGCCAGCTCCAGCGCCCGGTTGCCGTCGGTGGCGAAGTAGATGTCGCACTCCTCCTTCAGGATGCGGCTGAGCACGTGGATGTTGGCGGGGATGTCGTCCACCACCAGGATGCTGGGGCGCGGTTCGGTCATGACGGCACCGGTCTGGGCGGTTCGGGCGGGGCGGTCCGGTCCGGCGGCGCCAGGGCGCCCAGCTCCCGGGCGATGCGCTGCACGATCGCGTGGGCCTTGGCGAAGTCGAGGCCGTCGACGGCGCCGGCCAGCGCCCTCAGGCTCGCCGGATCGACCCAGCCCTCCAGCGCCGGGCTCAGCCCGGCGAACTCCTCGGCCGCCGCGAAGTTGCTGTCCCGCAGGAGCCCGGCGAAACGGTCCAGCATCGGGCCGAGCCGCTCGCGGCCGACCGCCGGGGCCGGGCGGGCGGCGGGCGGTGGGCCGCCGGCCAGCCGGGCGGCGGATTCCAGGACGGCGGCCATCTCGGCGCGCAGCACCGGGATCTGCTCCTCCGCCAGGGCCGGCTCGCCGCGGTAGGCGGCGACCTGGAGGGTGTCGGCGGCGAAGGACAGGCGGCGGGCGCCGATGTTGCCGGCCAAGCTCTTCAACTCATGCCCCAGCGCCTTGGCCCGCGTCAGGTCGCCGGACTCCAGCGCCGCCGCGATGTCCTCCGCGGCGCCGGCGCAGGCGCGCGCGAAGTCGCCGACGAAGCGGCGGAACAGGCCGGTGTCGCCGTCGAGCCGGCGCAGCGCGTCGTCCAGGTCGATGCCCGGCAGCTCCGCCGGCAGGGCGCCGGGCGCCGCGGCCGGCGCCCGCACCGGCGCCGCCGCCGGAGCCGGTGCGCAGGGAACCAGCATCGGCCGGCCGATCCAGCGCCCGAGCACGGCGAACAGCCGGTCCACGTCGATCGGCTTGGCGATGTGATCGTCCATGCCGCCTTCCAGGCAGCGCCGCTTGTCCGAGGCCATGGCGCTGGCGGTCATGGCGATGATCGGCAGCCCGCGGCCGGCGGGCCGCTGGCGCAGGCGGCGGGTCGCCTCGAAGCCGTCCATCTCGGGCATCTGGACGTCCATCAGAACGGCGTCGAAGGGCTCCGCCGCCGCCTCCACGCGGGCGACGGCCTCGCGGCCGTCGCCGGCCGTCGTCACCCGGGCGCCGGCGCGCTCCAGGATCTCGCGCGTCACCTCCTGGCTGATGGCGTTGTCCTCGACCAGCAGCAGATGCCGGTCCGCCAGCGGGCGGGCGGGGCGCGGCGGCTCGCCGGCCGGGGGAACGGCGGCCGGGAGAGCGGACCGGTCGGCGCCGCAGGGCGGGTGGCCGTAGGCGTCGGTCACCGCGTCCAGCAGGGCCGAGGCGGTCACCGGCTTGACCAGGAAGCCGCCGAGCCCGAGCCCCTCGGCCAGATCCTCCACCCGTTCGCGCCCGAAGGCGCTGACCACGATGATGACCGGCGCCTCGACCAGGCCGTCGCCGCGGATGCGGCGGGTGGTCTCGATGCCGTCCATCCCCGGCATCTTCCAGTCCATCAGCACGATGTCGTAGGGCGTTCCGGCGGTCGTCGCGCGCGTCAGCTCGGCGATGGCGTCGGCGCCGGACTCGCGGGTGGCCACGCGCCAGCCGAAGCCGCCGGCGAGGTCCGCCAGCACCTCCCGCGCGGTCGGGTTGTCGTCGACCACCAGGACCGACAGGTCGCGCGGCACCCGGTGCGGGCGGTTCGGCCGTTCGGCCGGCCGGTCCGGCCGGTCGAACCGGGCGGTGAAATGGAAGTCGCTTCCCTTGCCGGGCTCGCTCTCCAGATCCATGCTGCCGCCCATCAGCGCCACCAGCCGGGTGCAGATGGCCAGCCCCAGCCCGGTCCCGCCGTAGCGGCGGGTGGTGGAGCTGTCGGCCTGGCTGAACGCCTGGAACAGCCGCTCGCGCTGCGCGGCGTCGATGCCGATGCCGGTGTCGCGGATGGAGAAGGTGATCGCCGCGCACTCCTCCGCCACCTCGGCGGCGCGGACCGAGACCACGACCTCGCCGGCGTCGGTGAACTTGATGGCGTTGCCCGCGAGGTTGATCAGCACCTGTTGCAGGCGCAGCGGGTCGCCGACGAGGTCGAGCGGCACCTCCGGCCCGATCGAGAACAGAACCTCGATGTCCTTCTCCTGCGCCGCCGTGCTGATGATGACCGCCAGGTTCTGAAGCAGGTCGTCGAGGCGGAACTCCACCCGCTCCAGGTCCAGCTTGCCGGCCTCCACCTTGGAGAAATCCAGGATGTCGTTGAGGATGCCGAGCAGCGACTGGGCCGAGACGCGGATCTTGCGCGCGTAATCGCTCTGGCGCGCCGACAGGTCGGTCTTCTGGAGCAGATGGACCAGCCCGAGGATCGCGTTCATGGGGGTGCGGATCTCGTGGCTCATGTTGGCCAGGAACTCGCTCTTGGCACGGCTGGCCGCCTCGGCCGCGCTCTTGGCCTGGTGCAGAGCCTCCTCGGCGCGCTTGCGCTCGGCGATGACGTGGAAGACGACGACCGCCCCCTCGGACCGCCCGCCCTCCAGCATGGGGGAGGCCGCGAACTCAACCGGAAGGGTGCGGCCGTCCTTGCAGCGGTAAAGCCCCTCATGCCCGCCGCGCGCCGCGCCGACGGGCCGGTCCTCCGGCCCCGGCCCGTCGGCGGCCAGCCAGGGGAGGCCGCCCGGCCGGGCGTGGTGGAGCAGCGTGTGCAGGCCGCGGCCGAGCATCTCCCCGTCGCCGTAGCCGCCGAGCGTGCCGGCCGCCGGGTTGGCGAAGGTGATCCGCCCGTCGCGGTCGACGCCGCAGATGCCGTCCGAGGCCGATTGCAGGATCAGGGAGAGCCGCCGGTTGGCCCCGGCGAAGGCCCGGTTGGCCTCCTCCAGCCGGCGCGCCGTGCGGTCGAGATGGGCGTTGGCTTCGGCAAGCCGGCGCCGGCCCACCTCCTCGCGCGACAGGCTGCGCGCCGCCGCCCAGCCGAGCCCGACGCAGGCGCCGACCGCCAGCAGCGCCAGCACGCCGCTGCGCGCGGCGCCGGCCCGCCACTCGTCGAGCGCCTCGTCGCGGGACACGCGGACCTCGACCAGCAGCGGCAGCAGGGGCACCCGCTGGAAGGCGACGACGTAGGGCGCGCCGTCGCCGGGCGCGGCCTCCTCGAACAGGCCGGAGGGCGCCAGCCGGGCGCGCTCCATCGTCCCAGGGCTGGGAAGGGTGCTCCCCGCCTCGCCCTGGGGGAAACGGGCGACCAGGGCGCCGTCCTCGCGGAACAGGGCGACGGCACCCTGCCGGCCGATGTCCAGGCTTTCGGCAAGATGGCGGAAATAGTCGATGTCGACGGCGACGTGGCTGACCCCGAGGAACACGCCGTTCCCGTCGATCCGGCGGCTGATGGTGAAGGAGTCCTTGCCCGGGAAGCGCCCCTGGACCACCTCGCCGACATGGAAGTCGGTCCCCGCCCGGTGGGCCTGGAAATAGGCCCGCTCGCCGTGGCTGATGGCGGGCACCGGGAACTGCCGGGTGCTGAGCACGCCGTTGCCCTGGGCGTCCATGATCCAGATGGCCCCCACCTCGGGCAGGGACTCGGCCATCTCCCGCAGCTCCTGCCACAGGCCGCTGTGCTCGGCCACCGCCGCCATGCCGTGCTGCCGCACGCGGTCGAGCACGCGCTGCAACACCAGATCGCTGGTGGCGACCGTCCGGCGGACATGCTCCTGGAGGAGGCGGGCGGCGGCCTGCGCCTGCTCGTGGGCGTGGGCGATCGTCTCGTTGCGGTCGGCCCAGGTGACCACCCCCCAGAACCCGCAGCCGAACAGCACGATCAGCCCGACGATGGTCGACAAAAGCGGGCGGAGCCGGGAAGGCGGCGGAGCCGGAGGTTCCGCCTCGGTCGGGATGGCATGATCCATTGCCGGGGTCCGCAAGTGCCGGGGTCAGCAGGAGCCGGCACACGCCGGAGGAGAAAAAAGGCCAAGGCGCGCCAAGTATGGGGCCTGGGTCCGGCCGGCGGCAAGCGGCTTGATCGCCGCGCCGCGGCCCTGCCCGTCAAACGATTGTTTCCTGCGTCCCGGCGGAAAGAATCCGATCGTCCGGCGGCGGTTCCCGGCACCGCCCGTCTCCGAGACTGGGTTAATCCGGAATTCCGCCGGCCCGAAAGGGTCTTCGCGCCCGTTCCAAACACGGTAGGCCGGCGGTGGCGAGCCGGCGTCGTCTAAGCTTGCGCGCGGCCGGAAACGTCCCGGGCGGGGCACCACGACGGGAGATCGTGTCATGAGGAATGCCGTTGCCGGGGGACCGCGACTGTCCGTGGTGGTCCCCTGCTACAACGAGGCCGACGGGATCGGGGAGCTGCACCGCCGGGTCAGCGCGGTGTGCCGCTCCGAGGTCGGGGCGGATTACGAGCTGGTCCTGGTCGACGACGGCTCGCGCGACGACAGCTGGGGGCGCATCGCCGCCCTGGCGCGCGCCGATCCCGCGGTCACCGGCGTCCGGCTGTCGCGCAACCACGGCCACCAGCTGGCGCTGACCGCCGGCCTGCACCTGTGCCGGGGCGAGCGCATCCTGATCATCGACGCCGACCTCCAGGACCCGCCGGAGCTGCTGGGCACCATGATGGCGATGATGGACGGCGGCGCCGAGGTGGTCTACGGCACGCGCACCGCCCGCGACGGCGAGACCTGGTTCAAGAAGGGCACGGCGGCGCTGTTCTACCGGCTGCTCAACCGCCTGGTGGACATCGACATCCCCCGCGACACCGGCGACTTCCGCCTGATGAGCCGGCGCGCGCTGGAGGTGCTGAACGCCATGCCCGAGCAGCACCGCTTCATCCGCGGCATGGTGAGCTGGATCGGCCTGAAGCAGGTGCCCCTGCCCTACGACCGGCAGGCCCGCCAGACCGGCAGCACCAAGTATCCGCTGGGCAAGATGATCCGCTTCGCGGTCGACGCCATCACCAGCTTCTCCATCAAGCCGCTGCGCGCCGCCTCCTACATCGGCTTCGCCTTCGCGGTGTGCGCGCTGCTGGCGCTGGGCTACGCGCTGCACAGCTGGGCCGCCCACGACGTGGTGCCGGGCTGGACCAGCGTGATGGTGGTCACGCTGGTGCTGGGCAGCACGCAGCTTCTGATCCTGGGGGTGCTCGGCGAGTATGTCGGGCGCCTCTACATGGAGGCCAAGCAGCGCCCC
Organism: Pseudomonadota bacterium; assembly: GCA_023416455.1. Taxonomy (GTDB): domain Bacteria; phylum Pseudomonadota; class Alphaproteobacteria; order Azospirillales; family Azospirillaceae; genus Azospirillum. Next base: position 6,293 of record JAEZHQ010000632.1, read on the forward strand.
CTGTTCGTGATCGAGCGCATCGCCCGCCACCCGCAGGCCGCCGCGGCATCGGTCCCGGCGGAGGCCGGCGCCGCGGCCGGCGCGGTTGAGGTCGGCGCCGCGCCCGACGCAGTGGGGGTCGGCACCGCACCCGGCGCAGTGGGCATCGGCGCGGCGGCCGGCGCCTTCTCGCGGCTGGCCGCCGGCGGGTGGCGGGCACCGTGACGACGCTTCCCTCCCTGGCGGTCCCCTGGACCGCCGTGCGCTTCGCCCTGGTCGGCGCGACCAACACGCTGCTCGACGTCGCGGTGTTCCTGGCGCTGCTGGCGGTGCCGGGCATGCCGGTGCTGCTGGCCAACGCGGCCGGCTACGGGACCGGCATGGTGGCGAGCTTCCTGCTGAACCGCCGCTGGACCTTCCGCGTCCGCCGCGAGGCGGCGCCGCTGGCACGCCGGCTGCCGGTGTTCGCCGCCTTCAACCTGGTCGGGCTCGCCCTGTCGAGCCTGGTGGTGGCGCTGCTGGTGCCGGCGGTGCCGCCGCTCGCCGCCAAGCTGGCCGCCACCGCCGTGACCTTCGCCTGGAACTACTGGTCGAGCCGCCGCTTCGTCTTCGCCGCCTCCCCCACCACGCCCCTTGCGTGAGGCGGCCCTTTTGCGGCCATCTGGCGGCTGCGCCGGGGCCATGGGGCCGGGCCTGGAAGGAGGGAGCCGATGGAACGGGTGGAGTGCGTGGTGGTCGGGGCCGGGGTGGTCGGGCTGGCGGTCGCCCGCCGGCTGGCCCGGGACGGCCGCGAGGTGGTGATCCTGGAGGCGGCGGACGCCATCGGCACCGGCACCAGCTCGCGCAACTCCGAGGTCATCCACGCCGGCATCTACTACCCCACGGGCAGCCTGCGGGCACGGCTGTGCCGCGCCGGCCGCGACGCCCTCTACCGCTACTGCCGGGAGCACGGGGTCGCTCACGCCCGCATCGGCAAGCTGATCGTCGCCACCGAGGAGGGCCAGCTGCCCCGGCTGGAGGCCATCCGCCGCCAGGCCGCGGCGAACGGGGTGGACGACCTGTACGAGATCGGCGCCGCCGACGCCGCGGCGCTGGAGCCGGAGCTGGCCTGCGTCGGCGCGCTGGTGTCGCCCTCGACCGGAATCGTGGACAGCCACGGGCTGATGCTGGCCCTGCTGGGCGACGCCCAGGATGCCGGGGCCATGCTGGCCCTGCGCAGCCCCCTGGAACGGGCGTGGCGGACCGGCGACGGCTTCGCGCTGGAGGTCGGCGGGGCGGAGCCGGCGCGCATCGCCTGCGCCACGCTGGTCAACGCGGCGGGGCTGGGCGCCTGGGCGGTGGCGCGCGGGCTGGAGGGCTTTCCCGCCGGCCTGGTGCCGCCGCGGGTGCTGGCCAAGGGCAACTACTACGCCCTGGCCCGGGGCCGCTCCCCCTTCACGCGGCTGGTCTACCCGGTCCCGGTGGAAGGGGGGCTGGGCGTCCACCTGACGCTCGACCTCGCCGGCCAGGCCCGCTTCGGGCCGGACGTGGAGTGGCTGGAGGCGGACGGCGACGGGCCGCCCGACTATGCGGTGGACCCCAGGCGGGCCGACGCCTTCTACGGCGAGGTGCGGCGCTACTGGCCCGGCCTGCCCGACGGCGCCCTGGTGCCGGCCTATTGCGGGATCCGCCCCAAGCTGAGCGGCCCCGGCCAGCCCCAGGCCGACTTCCTCATCCAGGGGCCGCCGGCCCACGGGCTGGCCGGGCTGGTCAACCTGTTCGGGGTGGAATCGCCGGGCCTGACCTCCTGCCTCGCCATCGCCGACGCGGTGGCGGCCGAGCTGGGGTGACCCGAGGCGGGGGCCGGCGATTTGCCGGGCCGCCGAACCTTGATCGCGGCACGGCCTCCCCCAATCTAAGGGAGGGCAGCGCCGAACAGCCATCGGGCTGCCATCCGCCGGGCGCCGGGAACGGGCCCACCCGTGCAACTCGCTCGCCTTCCGAGGAGAATGCGCCGTGACGACACGCCTCTCGCTCTTCAACAGCCCGCTCCTGCTGGGATTCGACCAGTTCGAGCGGACGCTGGACCGCATCGCCAAGAATTCCGCCGAAGGCTATCCTCCCTACAACATCGAGCAGATCGGCGAGGACGGGCTGCGCATCACGCTCGCCGTGGCCGGCTTCACGTCAGACGACCTGTCGGTGCAGATCGAGGACAACCAGCTGGTCATCCGCGGCCGGCAGGCCGACGACAAGGCGCGCATCTACCTGCATCGCGGCATCGCCGCACGCCAGTTCCAGCGCAGCTTCGTGCTGGCGGAGGGAATCGAGGTGGTCGGCGCTTCGCTCGACAGCGGGCTGCTGCACATCGACCTGAAGCGCCCGCTGCCCGAACCCAAGGTGCGCACCATCAAGATCGAGCAGACCAAGCCGGCCGGCGGCCGGGCCGCGGGACCGCAGACCATCGACGTCGCGCCCGACCAATCCGAAGGCTGAACCTCACGATTTTTGACGTCTTGTCCGAAAGCACAGCATCATGAACATCACGACGACCACCCTGCGCCACCTGTCGCCCCGGGACTTCGCCGCCTTCGGGGTCGATCATCTGGCCTATGTCCGGCCCGTCACCGTCAACGGCGTGGACGCCTTCTCGGTGCACGCCGCCGACGGCACGCCGCTGACCGTTCTGCCCAAGCGCGACGTCGCCTTCGCCGCCATCCGCCAGAACGACATGGAGGCGCTCAGCGTGCACTGACGCGCCGGGTCCGCGGCGGGACGGTCCGGCGACCCGCCCACCGGCCTCATTCCGTGGAGGCAACCAGCCTGGAAGCATGCTAAGATTGGCGGGTCATGGAAACCATGGCCCGCTGCGCGCGGGGGCGGGGGATGGACGGCCATCCCGGCTTGCCACCGCCGCCGGACGGGTTATCCTGGGGAAACGGGAGGGGAATCTTCCCGGAAAGGTTTGGGGGAGAGGCTCTTGGACGGCGGTCGCGATGCGGGGGGTGCAGTGGCGGGACCGGCTCCCGCCCCGCAAGGCGCCTCACGCAGGGCTTGGGAGGACGAGGCCCGGGATTCCCTGCACATCCTGCCGCTTTCCTCCATCCCGCTGGAGACCCCCGGACTCCAGCAAGCGCGCCTCATCAAGAACGTCCGGCTGGAAACCGTCGTGGAGATGTTCCAGGACGCGCAGACCGGCAGCGGCCAGGTGTCGCCCCGCCACATCACCGTCTATTTCGAGTCCTACAAGGAGGAGATCGAGCGCGACCTCGTGAAGATCGAGAAGATCGCGCGCGCCTCCAGCTTCGACGTCTATTCCTCCCGGATCGAGCTGCGCCGGCTGAACATCGACGTCAACAACGTCCAGTCCCTGACCCTGTCCGAGCGCAAGAAGGCCGAGCTGACCAACTACATGCGCGTGTTCACGCGCCCGCTGGTCGAATGCGTCTACGGCCAGGAGGACATGCAGATCCAGGACGTCACCGACATCATCAGCATGTTCGCCAACCCCAACCGGGACGAGGCGCTGCGCAACCTGCGCATGATGGCCGACCGGCTGGACATCGGGCTGACCGACATCCCGCAATTCCTGGAGGAGTACGGCGACATCTTCCTGTCGCTGGCCTACTTCAAGAAGTGCCTCGACGACATCGTCCCGGAGGTCCAGCGCTTCCTCTCCTGGATGGCCGAGATCCGCTCCTCCACCGAGGTCCGGCGCGACGCCCGGCAGATGAAGATCCTGGACGACATCAACCGCGACCTGACCGACATCTCCACCTCGATCACCGGACGCTTCGAGAGCTTCGACAACCGCTCCAAGGACTTCTGGAGCGACATCAACGCCGAGACCTTCCGGTCGATCCGCGAGCTGATCACCTCGCACCACGTCACCATCGGCGGCGTGCTGTGCGGGCTGGCGGTGAAGATGGACCTGTGGAAGGCCCGCTTCGCCCGCGGCGGCGGCGGCCCCAACCGCCGGCTGGAGTTCATCAAGTCGGAGATCCTGCCCGGCCTGTCGCACATCAAGTCGCTGGAGCAGTCGGCGCGCACCCACGCCGCCTAAAGCGGATCGCGTAAAACCGGAATCGATTCGCAGCGTGAATCCGCTCGCAAAACAAAAGCCTGGGGTCTCGTGCGTTCCAGATGAAACGCACGAGACTCCAACCGGACAATCCCGATCGTTGGCGATGCTCTTTCATCCCCGGCGGTGAAGATCCGACATCAGCCGTCCTGGCCGCCGGACTGCCGGATCGCGCCCATCTGGGTGATCAGCCGCTCGATGGCCTGCGCGGCCCTCGCGTGCTGGGGCTCCAGCGGGTCGGAACGGCCCACCGCACAATGCGCCGCGGCCGCATCCTCCAGGACCCCGCGCGCCTCCTCGACCCCCAGCACACCCTTCTCCACCAGCGCGATCAGCAGCGATTCGCAGATCGAAAGCGCCGCCATCCCCGCCGCGTCCTGCGCCCCCATGCCCCGTCCCCATGCCCCGTCCCCATCCCACGAAAACGGCGCGCGGACCGCCCCGGCGCCGCGGCCGGCCCCGCGGCCGGCGCCGCGCAACCGCGTGGTCAACAGCGCCGGCCGGAGGGCATCCCCACCCCCACCGGAAATTCATAGGCTCTTTAACTTATGTTATGGCCGCCCGGTGCGAATGCCTCAATCGTTGGTGGCTCCCCGGAAGCGGGCTGGAGGCGCGCCTTGCGCTGCGGCTAAACATGGCGAGCGATGGAAGACGAACGCACCATGACACCCGACCCGGCCGCGTCCCCGCCGGCCAGCCCCCTGTGCCTGAAGCTCGCCGGCTATCTCACGCTCACCGGCGGCGAGAAAGGCTTCCTGGGCGAGCTTGAACGGACCGTCGTCCGCCTGCCCGCCCGCACCGACCTCCTTCACCAGGGCGAGCGCTACGACGGCGTCCGGGTCATGCGCAAGGGCTGGGCGATCCGCCACAAGGCGCTCCCCGACGGCCGCCGCCAAGTGATCAACTTCGTCCTGCCGGGCGACATCATCGGCTTCTACAGCACCCTGTTCGAGACGGCCGACCACAGCGTCACCACCCTGACCGCCGCGGAGGTGGCGAACTTCCCCACCGAACACGTCGCCGAACTCTTCCGCAGCTTCCCGCGGCTGGCGGCGGCGCTGGCCTGGGCCGGGGCCAGGGAGGAGGCGATCGTCGCCGAACGGCTGCTCAGCCTCGGCCGGCGGACCGCGCTGGAGCGCACCGCCCACCTCATCGTCGAGCTGCTGCGCCGCCTCAGCGTCGTCGACATGGCCACCGACGGCCGCTTCATCCTGCCGGTCACCCAGGAGATCCTGGCCGACGCCCTCGGCCTCAGCATCGTGCACATGAACCGGACCCTGCGGCGGCTGCGCGACAGCGGCCTGATCGACCTCACCGGCCAGCGGATCACGGTGAACGACCCCAGGCAGCTCGCCTCCGTCGGCCAGTTCGACGAGCTGTACCTGCACCTCATCCGCGCCCCGAAACGGCTGGAGCACGCCTTTGCGGCCGACCGGCGGCCACGCCAGCGCGCCCCTTCGGCTTGACCCTCATGAGAGCGGACCGCGTCGAATCGGAATCGATTTGAAGCGTGAATCCGCCCGCAGAACAAAGGCATGGAGTTTCGTGCGTTTCCGATGAAACGCACGAAACTCTAACATAGGAGAATGCGGCGGGGGGCCGCGCGCCTTAGGGTCCGCCGGACCTCAACCATCCGGCAGCCGACCATGAACCATCCCCTGACGCCTCCCCCTTGCGATCCCCCGCGCTGCTGCCGATGCGGCGAGCCGATCCTGGTGGGACAGCCGCGCTGGGCCGGCGACCCGGAGCAGCGGCCCTGGCACTACGGCTGCGCCGACGCCGAGGGGCTGACGATGCGGGCCGGCACGCGCGGCGGCCCGCTTCCCGGCTGGCGCTGAGCGGCCGGCACGGGTCCGGCGGGAGCGGGCTTCCTCCCCATGGCCGGCGGTCCGCCCCAGCCTCCTGACAGGACGTTGTCAGGAGGGGATAGGTATAAGGGGGGTGTGCCGGCACGCGACCCCCACCCTTCCCAGGAGCCCATCCATGACCACGCCCACCGTCGCCGCCTGGTTCGAGATCCCCGCGGCCGACTTCGCCCGCGCCGTGCGCTTCTACGAGACCGTCTTCGCAATCGCGCTGACGCGGGAGGGCTGCCCGAACACGGGCCAGCGCCTGGGCATCTTCCCCCACGCCGACGGCGCCGCGTCCGGCTGCATCATCGAGGGCGACGGCCTCGCCCCCGGAGCCACCGGCACCGTCGTCTACCTGAACGGCGGGGACGATCTTGCCGGGCCGCTCGGCCGCGTCGCCGCCGCCGGCGGCACGGTGCTCGTGCCCAAGACGCTGATCACCGAGGAGATCGGCCACTTCGCCCTGTTCACCGACAGCGAAGGCAACCGCGTCGGCCTGCACTCCAGGCATTAGAGCGGATCGCGTAAAATCGGAATCGATTTGAAGCGTGAATCCGCTCGCAAAACAAAAGCCTGGAGTTTCGTGCGTTTCAGATTAAACGCACGAAACTCTAGCGGGGACCGCATCGGGCCGGAAAGGATTCGAAGCGTGAATCCGCCCGCAGAACAAAGCTATGGAGTTCGTGCGTTTCATACCGGCGGCGCCGGAACACTTCCATTGAGCGCCGCCGGCAAAGCCCGACAGATCAATGCGATAGCATTGATCGAGGGGATGATGCGGACGGCGCCTTCACAGCACCGTCCGCATCAGATCCCCAGCCGCGCCTTTTCCAG
>JAEZHQ010000651.1 GCA_023416455.1 Pseudomonadota bacterium
TCCCGGCGCCGCCCTGCCCGACCCCGCCGCGGACCGGCCGGGGACGGCGGGCGGGTGGGAGGACGCCTACGAGCTGCATTTCCTGTCCTGGCTGCTGGCCATCCGCCGCCACGCGCGCGCCGCCGACCTGGTGGTCGACGCCACGCTGTGCCCGCGCTCGCCCTACCTGCGCGGCCTGATCGAGGGGCGGCTGGCCGGGTTCGGCTGGGCGGTGCCGCTGGGCGGGCTGCAATGCCGCCGCTACCGCCACGCCTTCGCCGTCGACGCCACGGGGGCGGCGGCCCCGCTCGACGCGCGGGCGATCGGCCACCGCGAGGCGGCCTGCCTGGCCGCGGTCCTGAGGCTGGGGCGTCCGCAGCCGGGGCGGCGCCCGGCGGGGGACGCCGCCCCGGCCGTCTCCCGGCTGGGCTGGCTCGACCCGGCGCACCGCCACTTCTTCCTGCCCTTCCTGTGACCCGGCCCCTGCGAGAAAGAGCGTTGCGATGAAGATCCTGGTGAATTGCTGCCCGCTCCTGTCGGGGGCGGGGGGGGCCGGCGGGGCGGGGTCCTATGTCCACGGGCTGCTGGAGCATCTGCCGCCCGGCACCCGGGTCCTGGCCAGCCCGGAGAACCGCGCCGCGCTGGAGCGGCACGCGGCCTGCGACGTCGTGGTGCCGGAGGCCAACCACATCGACGCCTTGCAGGACCATCTCGGCTGGGCGGACGTCTACCTGTCGCCGCTGAACGGCGTCACGCCCGAGTTCCTCAGCTGCCGCATCCCCGTCCTGGCGACCCTGCTCGACCTCCAGCACGCGGTGATGCCGCATTTCTTCGACCCCGCGGTCATCGAGCTGCGCCACCGCCACTACGGCCTGGCGGTGGCGCGGGCCGACACCATCCTCACCATCTCCGAGTGCGAGCGGCAGAACATCCAGCGCCTCTACGGCAAGCGCAACGTCCACGTCACCCACCTGTCCGGCTATCTGGGCGACGACCCGGCGCTCGCCGCGGCGGAGGCCGACGCCGGGCGCATGGGCGAGCGTATGGGCGAGCGGCTGGCCGCGGTCGATCCCGCGGACTTCCTGCTCTACCCGGCGATTCCCTGGCCGCACAAGAACCATTACCGGCTGATCCAGGCGTTCCACCGGCTGCGCCGGCGCCACCCCGCCTACGCCCGCACCGGGCTGGTGCTGACCGGGGGGCACGACCACCCGCTGGTGCGCGGCAACTACCGCGCCCTGATCGACGAGCTGGGGCTGGAGCGGGCGGTGGTCCACACCGGCTTCCTGTCCGACGCCGAGATGGTGTGGCTGTTCCGGCGCACCCGGCTGCTCGCCTTCCCCTCCCTCTACGAGGGGTTCGGCATCCCGGTGTGCGACGCCATGAAGCTCGGCACCCCGGTCATCGCCGCCCGCGCCGCCGCGGTGCCCGAGGTGGGGGGCGACGCCATCGCCTATTTCCGCGACCCGCTGGACCCCGACGCCATGGCCGGGGACATCGCGGCGCTGCTCGACGACCCGGCCGGGCTGGCCGCGCGGGTCGAGGCGGGGCGCGCCCGCGGCGCCCGCTTCTCGGCCGCCGCCACCGCGCGGGAGACGATGGCGGCCTGCGCCGAGGCCGTCGCCGCCCGCGCCGCCGCCCGCCCGCCCGAGATCGTCGCCATCCCCGAGCGCCGCACGCTGGAGCCGCCGCGCCGGCTGACCGTCCTGGTCGACGCCACCATGGAAATGGGGGCGGAGACGGGGGGGGAGACGGGGGCGGGGACGGCGCGGGTCGAGGCGTTCTGGCGGGCGACCGCCCCCCACAAGGACCGCATCCACGTGGTCGGGCTGTTCGCCGCCCCGGAGGCCGGGGGGAACCCCGCCCTGGCGGCCTGGAAGGCGGCCGGCGGGCAGGCGGTCCTGGTCTTCGCGGAGGCGGGCGGCGACCTGGCGCCGGCCGGGCGCTTCGTCTGCGAGGAGATGGTGGAAAGCGACCATCTGCTCTTCCTCCGCCTCGACCGCTTCGACCCGGCGGTCTACGGCGAGGTCGGCTACGCCTGCGCCATGCTCGACACCAAGCCCGAGCTGAACGTGGTGGCGCTGGGCGGCTGCGAGCGGCTGCACATCAGGGGGGCCGCCGCCGAGGCGGCCCTGATCCGCGGCTACCGGGCCGCCGTGGAGACGCCGGCGGCCTTCCTGCACGGCCATCTCGTCCGCGTCCGCTCGCCGGCCGCCGAGGGCTTCCTGTCGCCCGCCGGCCTCGTGCGCCTCCTCAAGGAGCCGGCCGTCCTGTGCCTGCCGCTGGGGTCGCGGGAGGCGGCGCCGTGAGCGCCCCCGCCGAGGCCCCCGCCCCCCGGGTCGCGGTCGTCGTGCCGGTGCGCAACCGGCGCGACAAGACCCTGCGCTTCCTGGAGCAGTTCGGCCGCCAGACCTACCCGGCCCTGCGGCTCTACGTCGTCGATTCCAACTCCACCGACGGGACGCCGGAGGCGGTGCGCGCCGCCTGGCCCGACGCCGTCGTCCTCGCCGCCACCGACGACGACTACTGGACGGGGGCGACCAACCTCGGCGTCCGCCGGGCCCTCGACGACGGCGTCGGCTATGTGCTGACGATCAACGACGACTCCATCGTCCTGGAGGACTTCCTGGAGCGGCTGGTGGCGATCGCGCGGGCGCACGACCTGCCGATCCTGGGGGCGCGCATCGACTACATGCAGCGCCCGGGCTGCGTCTGGTCGATCGGCGCGGCGCACCACTGGGGGACGGCCGACCTGTTCTCCACCAACTACGGCGGCGTCCGCGAGGAGGATCTGCCGCCGCTGGTGCGCGACGCCGAGATCCTGCCGGTGGAATCCATGCCCGGCAACGGCGTGCTGATCCGCCGCGACGCCTTCGAGCGGCTCGGCCTCTACGACGCCCGCTTCACGCCGCACTACCACGCCGACACCGAGTTCATGCTGCGCGCCTGGCGCCACGGCCTCGTCCCGATGGTGACGCCGCGCGTCGTCGTCTACAACGACTTCGACATCCCCGAGCCCGAGCTGGTCGGGCTGGCGGCGACGCTGCGCCGGCTCTGGGCCAGCCTGACGCGGGTGCGCTCGCACTGGTACCTGGTGCCCCACCTCTTCATCGTGCTGCGCTACTGCCCGCCCGGCCACCGGCTGTCCAGCCTGCGGCGCTACCTCTACGGCGCCTACCGCTTCGCCACCGCCGGCGTCGGGCTGCGCGCGCGGCTGCTCGGCCGGCTGCGCCAGGGGGCCCACCGGCTGCTCGCCCGGACGCCGCGGCTGCGGCG
>JAEZHQ010000658.1 GCA_023416455.1 Pseudomonadota bacterium
GCACCAGCAGGCGCCGCACCGCCGGGTGGGGCGCCGCCGCGTCCGGCGGGGCGACGCGGGCCGGCGCCGCGAAGCGGGATGAATCGGCCATGGCGCGGGTGGAACCTCCCGCCTGCGACCATCGCACCGGCGGCGTCGGGGTCAAGCCGGCAAAGGAATGAGGCGGCGCCCCTCACTCTTGCCGCAAATGTGGCGAGGGCGCCCGCACCGGCCGGGGGAGCGAAGACGCTGCGCTCATCCCAAAGAAACGGCGGGACGGGATTGAAGGAGGTAGGTGGAAAAAACCCATGATCCCGATGTCCAGGCGAAGGATAAGATGGGACCTTCAAGGACAAGGGGAAGGATCCATGCGACGAGTCGCCATGATCATGGCGGCCGCGGTGCTCCTGTTGCCGGGAGCGGCGCTGGCCCAGCGGGAGAAGGCGCCGGATGGGGCGCGCGCCTACATCATGTGGCCGCCCGACGGGGCGGTCATCCCCGGCGGCAAGCTGTGGGTCCGCATGGGGCTCCAGAACATGGGCATCGCCCCCGCCGGCATCCGCAAGGAGGACACCGGCCACCACCATCTTCTGGTGGACAGCCAGCTCGACACCTTCGACGAGCCGATCCCCAACACCAGGCAGTCGCTGCATTTCGGCGGCGGGCAGACGGAAGTCCGGCTGGAGCTGCCGCCCGGCCGCCACACCATCCAGATGGTGCTGGGCGACGCCGACCATGTGCCGCACGACCCGCCGGTCATGTCGAACAAGGTCACCATCACGGTGCCCTGAAGTCCGGGGGCGCCGTCGCGGCGCCCTGAAGCCCGGGGGCGCCGTCGCGGCGCCCTGAAGCCAGGGGGCGCCGTCGCGGCGCCCTGAAGCCAGGACGGCGCCGTCCTGGCGCCCTGTAGCCCGAGTGTGGAGGATGTCATGAAGCACAGCGCCGCGACGCTGCTCGGCACCGCCGGCCTTGGCCTCCTGCTCGCCGCCGGACCGGCGGCGGGGCAGTCGTCGCCCGAGGCCGACCCGCTCAACCAGCCGCTTCCCAACAGCCAGACCACCCCGCAGCCGGCCACCCCCACCCACGAGCACGAAAGCACCCCCCCGCCGGACGCCGGCCAGTCCGGGCGGATGAAGGCGCCGGCCAACGCCTACCTCTACATCGGCTGGCCCAACGACGGCGAGGTGGTGCAGGGGCGCTTCAAGGTGTGGTTCGGCTTGCGCAACTTCGGCGTGGCGCCGGCCGGCGTGCGCAAGGACAACACCGGCCACCACCACCTGATCGTCGACGCCGATCCGCCGCCCCCCGACGAGCCCATCCCCAACACCAGGAACTACCTGCATTTCGGCAAGGGCCAGACCGAGACCTATCTGGAGCTGCCGCCGGGCCGGCACACGCTCCAGCTCATCATGGGCGACCAGGACCACATCCCGCACGACCCGCCCATCGTCTCCAAGAAGATCACCATCACCGTGCGCCCGGGGGGCGATGCCAAGACCCGGGTCTCCGTCCGCTGACGGCCGCGCGGCCGGCCCCGAAGCGCGGTTGGGGCGGCACCCCGGATGCCCGCCCGGCCGCAAGGACCTTCCGTCGGGGAAGGCCGGCCGATGTCCAACGATCGTGTCACAGACATCCTCGGCGCAAGGGAGTTCGCCATGCCGTTCGACCGCCGGCCCCCGCCGCACCCGCACCCGTTCCCCCCGGCGCCGCGGAGGCGGGCGGCCGCGGCCTTGCTGGGGCTGGCGCTGGGGGTGGCCGGCTGCGTCACCTCGGGCGAGAAGTCGACGGTGGTGCAGCAGCCCAAGACGCCGGCGGTGCGCACCGTCTCCAGCTTCTCCGAGGCGTTGCGCTGCATGGACACGCTGATGTGGAACCACGGCAAGCGCGACATCTACATCACCTCCAACGGCATCCCCGACGCCACCGGCCGGGTCGCCGGAGGCACCAAGGAGATGCTGATCACCGCCGTCTCCCGCATGTCGGAGCGCAGCGGCGCCTTCCGCTTCGTCGATTTCGAGCCGACGCTGGACGACGTCAACGCCCTCTACTGGATGATCGGGGTGCAGCCGAACTTCCGCGCGCCCTCCTACTACATCCGTGGCGCCATCACCCAGCTCGACGACAATGTGGTGAGCGAGGCGGCCAGCGCCGGCATCTCGCTGCCCAACCTCGACCTCGGGATCTCGGCCGACCAGGTGATGTCGGTGATCTCGGTCGACCTCAACATCGGCGAGCTGGCGACCCGCCAGATCATCCCCGGCCTGTCGGCCAGCAACTCGCTCGCCGTCATCTCCTCCGGCAAGGGGGCCGACGCCGGGGCGGTGGTCGGCAAGACCGGCCTGTCCTTCAACGTCTCGCTCAACAAATCCGAGGGGCTGCACCAGGCGGTGCGCACGCTGGTCGAGCTGAGCACCATCGAGGTGCTTGGCAAGATGACCCGCACCCCCTACTGGCAATGCCTGGGCATCGACCAGACCAACCCGGCCTTCGCGGGCCAGGCGCGCGACTGGTTCGACGCCATGTCCCCGACCCAGCGCGTCGCCTACGCGCAGCGCGTGCTCGCCGCCGAGGGCTATTACCAGGGGGCGGACAACGGCCAGCTCGACGAGCGCACCCGCGACGCCGTGTCCCGCTACCAGGCCGACCACGACCTGATCGCCACCGGCCGCATCGACTTCGACCTCTACCAGCGCATGCTGGGCCAGCCGTCCGGCCGCGCCCAGCAGACCGAGCGCCTGCAATCGGTGTCCGGCGCCGGCGGGGAAGGGCTGCCGCGGGCGGCTCCGCCGACCGGCGCGGCGGCCTCCCCCGACATCACCCTCGGCTCCGAGCGCGGGCCGCAACCCCGCTACCGCGTCGGCGAGGCGCTGGTGGTCCGCGTCCAGCCGACGGCCGACGGCTTCGTCTATTGCTACTACCAGGACGCCGCCGGCACGGTCGCCCGCATCTTCCCCAACCGCTTCCAGCCCGACGCCTTCCTCCAGGCCAACCAGCAGGCCGAGGTGCCGCCCGGCTCCCAGAAGCCGTTCAACCTGCGCATGGACCGTCCCGGGGCGGACGAGACCATCGCCTGCGTGGTCGCCCGCGACGAGTTGGGCACGCGCATCCCCGACCGCTTCAAGGCCGAGGATCTCCAGGCCATCCCCGGCGCGTCGCTGGCCGACGTGCTGGCCGCCTACAACAGCATCCTGGGGACCAGCGTCCGCGTCCGGCAGATGAAGGTGCAGGTGTTGCCCGCGGTGGCGGCCCTGCGCTGAGCGGGCATCCGGCGGCCGGATGCCGCGGGAGTGTTGGCCGGCTCACAGCGCCGGGACGCCGGCCGGTCTAGACAGGGGGACGACGACCTCACGCGATTCATGGGAGAGCCAGCCATGCCCAAGACCACCCTTCGCCGATTGAGCCGCGTGGCGCTGCCGGTTCTGGCCGCCGCCTGCGCCGGGCCGGCGCTCGCCCAGACCATGGAGGGGGCGGGCGGCTCCAGGGTGATGATGTTCGAGCGCCCGCCGACGGTGGACGAGCTGCGCGATCTGGTGGGGCCGCCCGGCGCCCCGCCCGCCGATGCCGCGGAGCAGCCCCGGCGCACCCGCAGCATCGAGATCATCGGCAGCGGCGTCGGCAGCGCCCAGCGTCCCCGCCCGACCGAGCCGGCCGCCTATGGCGGCGCCCCCACTCCGCCGGCCCAACCGCCCATGGCCCAGCCGTCCATCGCCCAACCGCCCATGGCCCAGCCGCCCATGGCCCAGCCGGCGGCGGCCCAGCCCGAGCCGCCGGCGCGTCCCCGGCC
>JAEZHQ010000104.1 GCA_023416455.1 Pseudomonadota bacterium
CCGGTCCCGGCGGCGCGGTCGGTCTCCTCCAGAATGCGCAGTTTTTCCTGGGCCGTGAAGGTCCGGCGCCGGGGCCGCTCGACCAATTCGGGATCGGCCGCCGCGGGTGCCGGCACGACCGTCGGCCGCCGGCCTCCTTGCGTGCCGGCACCCACGCCGTTCGTCAGTTCGGGCTTCTTGTTGGGCATGACCACGAGACCGTTCTCCTACGCCCTCAAGTCTAAACTTGGACGGAGCAATTGTCTCAGCTTCATTGGCACAGAGGGGGTTCGTCATCGGTTCGCCGGACCACCGCTACGGTGAAGTCGAGGAAGGCGGCCTTGTCCAAGAGCTTCTTGCGATCATAGGCGCTGTCGGCGAAGAGGTGTTTCATCCTCGGCCAACGCTTGCGCATTGCGTCCAGGATCTTCTGAGCTCCGGCGGAGTCGGAGATATTGGCGGTGGTCAGGCTCACCATCAGCAGGCGGCCATCGGTGTCCACCGCGATGTGCCGCTTGCGCCCATTGGTCGTCTTGCCGGCATCGTAGCCACGCTTCTTGGCGGCGGGAGCCTTCACCGAGTGGCTGTCCACAACTCCCGCGCTCGGACTGGCCTCGCGCCCAGCCCGCTCGCGGTCGGTCATCAACGCCACGTCGTGGATCGGCTGGAATAGAAAACGCCGAATGAGATGCCGTAACCACCAGTACAGCGGCTATCACGGCAGGAAGTCATTCTGTAAAATCACCAACGGCAGCCCGTTATATCCAGGTATTGCAGAGCGTTCAAGATCTCCAGAAGGTCTTTAAACCTCGGGAGGGCGGTGCTGGCCTTCTGCGGCATCAGTGTATCTAGCAGAGACCGCTCCCAATCGGTCAGGTACGTCGAATACCATTTCGTATTTTTCTCGATCCTGACAATCCGACCGCGCATCGTTTCGGTCCACATGGGAAATTGGAATCATATTCACGCCTTTGGTGCCAACCATTCTCAAGCAGACACTTACAGATAATCCAGTTTACCTAGTTCTAGTAGTGAGGGTGAATTGGACTGGCTGCCCGTTTTATTCGGCCGGCCGTGCTCGGAGATGCATGCAGATCAGGACATTATGACGCATGAAAAAACATCCTATAAACGAATATCTTTCATTGATTGCAGCTAAAAAGTAGATCATTATAACTTAACTCCTGGAATGATTGTGAAGATAACAACCTTTTGGCCGAGGGGCTGATGTCGAACAACTTTGTCGGAACGGCGATCGCGGATTATCTGTCGGGAACAAGTGATGTGGACGTTCTTTCAGGGCTGGGAGGCAATGATACCCTTGTCGGTCTTGATGGAACCGACACGCTGCGCGGCGACGCGGGCGATGACCTTTTGGAAGGTGGGGATGGCAACGATCTCCTGGAGGGCGGCGCCGGGGCCGACACGCTGCGCGGCGGCATGGGCGACGACCGCCTGTACATCGATGCGGCGGACGTGGTGGACGGCGGAGCCGGCTTCGACACCGTCGTGATCCAAGGGGCGGACGGGGTCAGCCTCGATCTCGGGGCGGTGCAGGTCGAGCGGGTTTTCGGTGGGATCGGTGCCGACAGGTTGACGGCGGGCAGCGGCGGCGGCGTCGAGATCAACGGCGGCGGCGGCGACGACTGGATCATCGGCGGCGGCTTTGCCGACACGCTGCGCGGCGACGCGGGTGTCGATACGGTGGACTACAGTCAGTCATTCGCTGGGGTATCTGTGAGTCTGACCTCTAATCGCGGAACCGGTGGAACGGCGGAAGGAGACCGTCTCTCCGGAATTGAAAGCCTTATTGGTTCTGTGTTTGCCGACACTTTGATCGGTGACACCGGCGCTAATCGGCTGGAAGGGGGAAATGGGGACGATGCCATATCCGGTGGCGGTGGCGATGACACGTTTCAAGGAGGGATGGGCAACGACACTATGATCGGAGGTGATGGTCTCGATACTGTTCTGTTCCAAGGGAATGCCGATGACGCTGTGTTCACGCAGATATCGGGCGGCTGGATCATTGAGGGACCTGAGGGGGCTGATATTCTCTGGGGTATCGAGGAGGTGCAGTTTGGTGACCGTATCATCTACCTGGACGGCAGAAATAATGCTCCAGAAGCAATAACGGATATTGATACGACGGATAACCGAAGTATCTTTATCATTAATCCATCGGATCTTCTGAAAAACGATACGGATTTCGATGGCGATATTCTGTCGGTTATCTCAGTCTGGAATGCTAAAAATGGAACGGTAAACCTCGACAAGAACGGATATATCGTTTTTAAACCTCAATCTTCCTTCGTCGGTATGGCCACGTTCCAATACGAGGTGGGAGATGGCCGTGGTGGAACGGCAACAGGAATGGTGAACATTGATGTGACTCCTGGCGGGGATATGCCAGCGCCGCTTACCTCTCTAATCGCTGGTTCGCAGCAGAATGTGAGCGCGGGATCATTGGGTTTGACCCTTGGTAAAACGGATGTGGCTACGCTCCCTGATGGTGGAGTCGTGGCCGTGTGGTATGGCGGTAACGTTATCCACTCGCAGC
>JAEZHQ010000229.1 GCA_023416455.1 Pseudomonadota bacterium
GACGTCTTCGGCGGCACCGTCGTCGCCTCGGCCCTGCTGGATCGCCTGCTGCACCACGCTGTCGTCGTGCAGATCGAAGGCGCCAGCTACCGCCTGCGCCGCCACGCCGAACTGATCCCGGAAAACACCCGCGCCCGCCCGATCAGTCCCCCTCCACCGCCGCCACGTCGACGTGGCCGGCCGCCGAAAGCCAAACCGGCAGACCCAGACACAAACCTATAAGCACACAAAACATTTGAGGATTATTCGTCCAGCCGTTTTGGGGATTCCACGTTCAGCATTGACAAATACGGATTGACCTAACCCTTTTTCCTTTGCTGGGCATTATGGATAATTGTCGACATTTGGCCATCTTACTTGGAGTTCTATACTCCAAGATGGAATGCCTGTGGTGCTGTGCGGGCGGTTTGGTGGGCTGGTTGTTCATGAAGGCCCCGCCCGCGAGCGGATGGATTGGTGGGTGATGAAGAAGCCAAACCGATGGCTGCTCAGGGCTGCGGCTGCGCTGACCGCCGTCGTGGTTTTGTATGGGTTATGGCTCGTTCTGCAACCCAAGGGCCTGCCGGCCGGTCTGGCCAGTGGCAATGGCCGGATCGAAGCGGTCGAGATCGATATCGCCACGAAGACGGCGGGCCGGGTCGAGGAGATCCTGGTCAATGAAGGCGATTTCGTCACCACCGGCCAGGTGCTCGCCCGGATGGACACCGATGTGCTCCAGGCTCAGCTCAAGCAGGCCGAAGCGCAGAAGCAGCAGGCGGTCATCGGCGTCGAGTCCGCCCGTCATCAGGTGCTCCAGCGCCAGGCTGAACGGCAGTCGGCGCTTTCCCTCGTGGCGCAGCGCGAGGCCGAAAAGGACGTTGCCCAAAAACAATTCTCAAGATCCGAAGAACTGGAAGCGCGGGGGACGACATCACGACAGGTTCTCGACACCGACCGTGCCCGGTACGAAAGCGCGAACGCGGCCGTCAGCGCGGCGAAGGCCCAGGTCGCGGCGGCCGACGCCGCCATCGCCACGGCCGAGGCCCAGGTCGTCGACGCCCAGGCGGCGGTCGACGCCGCCACCGCCACCATCGAGCGCATCCAAGCCGACATCAGGGACAGCACCCTCCGCTCGCCGCGGGACGGGCGTGTCCAGTTCCGGGTGGCGCAGCCGGGCGAGGTGCTCGGCGCCGGCGGCCGGGTGCTGAACATGGTCGATCTGAGCGACGTCTACATGACCTTCTTCCTGCCAACGGAAGCCGCCGGGCGGGTGAGGATCGGGACCGACGTGAGGATCGTCCTCGATGCGCTCCCGCAGTACGTCATTCCCGCCAAGGCCACATTCGTGGCCGACGTCGCCCAGTTCACCCCCAAAACCGTCGAGACGGCCAGCGAGCGCCAGAAACTCATGTTCCGGGTCAAAGCCCGGATACCGCCCGAGTTGCTGAAGAAATACATCCGCGACGTGAAGACCGGTTTGCCGGGCGTGGCCTATGTGAGGATCGATCCGGACGCCAAGTGGCCGGACAACCTGCAAAACCTCGTGTCATGACGAAGGCCGCAGACGGTTCCGTCCCACCGCCCGTCGCGCGCCTGCGGGATGTCAGCTTGGTCTATGGGCAGGTCCGGGCCATCGATCGGATCAGCCTCGATGTTCCGGCCGGGCGCATCGTGGGCCTGATCGGTCCCGACGGGGTCGGCAAGTCGAGCCTCCTGTCCCTGGTCTCGGGGGCTCGCGCTCTCCAGGAGGGCACGGTCGAGGTGCTGGGCGGCAGCATGGCCCAGGCTCTCCACCGGCGGGACGTGTGCCCCCGCATCGCCTACATGCCGCAAGGTCTTGGCAAGAACCTCTATCCGACACTCTCGATCTCGGAGAATCTCGAATTCTTCGGGCGCCTGTTCGGCCAGGACCGGGCCGAGCGCCGGCACCGCATCACCGACCTGACGCGGAGCACCGGGTTGGCGCCCTTCATCGACCGGCCCGCCGGCAAGCTGTCCGGCGGCATGAAGCAAAAGCTGGGCCTGTGCTGCGCGCTGATCCATGACCCGGATCTGCTGATCCTCGACGAACCGACCACGGGCGTCGACCCGCTCTCACGGCGGCAATTCTGGGACCTGATCGACCGGATACGGGCGGACCGGCCCGGCATGAGCGTGATGGTGGCCACCGCCTACATGGAGGAGGCGGCGCGCTTCGACTGGCTCGTCGCCATGGAGGAAGGGCGCGTGCTGGACGCCGGCAGTCCGCAGGACCTGCTGGAACGGACGGGGACCGCGACGCTGGAGGAGGCCTTCATCGCGCTCATGCCCGAAGAGAAGCGCCGCGGCCATAAGGCCGTCGAGATCGTGCCGCGCCAGGATGGCGAGCGCGAGATCGCCATCGAAGCGAAGGGCTTGACCATGCGTTTCGGCGACTTCGTGGCGGTCGACCATGTCAGTTTCCAGATACCGCGGGGCGAAATCTTCGGCTTTCTCGGCTCCAACGGCTGCGGCAAGACGACCACGATGAAGATGCTGACCGGCCTTCTGCAACCGAGCGAAGGAGAGGCCCGGCTGTTCGGGCAGCCGGTGGACGCCCGGAACATCGAAAGCCGGCGGCACGTCGGGTACATGTCCCAATCCTTCTCGCTCTACTCGGAGCTGACGATCCGGCAGAACCTGGAATTGCACGCCCGCCTGTTCCGGATTCCCGAGGATGTCCTTCCCGGCCGCATCGAGACGGTGGCCGAGCGCTTCGGCCTCGTCGATGTGATGCACGAATTGCCGGACAAGCTGCCGCTCGGGCAGCGCCAGCGCCTGTCCCTCGCCGTCGCGGTGGTCCACGAGCCGGCCATGCTGATCCTGGACGAACCGACCTCGGGCGTCGACCCGATCGCGCGTGACGCCTTCTGGCGGATCATGATCGGCTTGGCGCGTCAGGACAGGGTGACGATCTTCATCTCGACGCATTTCATGAACGAGGCCGAACGCTGCGATCGCATCTCGCTGATGCACGCGGGCCGCGTGCTGGTCAGCGACACGCCGGCAGCCGTCGTTCAGAAGCGAGGCGCCGGAACGTTGGAAGAGGCGTTCATCGGCTTTCTGGAAGACGCCGTGGCGGAGAGCCGGAGAAGCACCGCTGCCGTGGAGCAGGGAAAGCCGGAACCGGCATGGCCGGCCGGCGATGCCCCTCCCGGCCGCTCCGCTGCGCGCGCGGCCGGTCGTTCCTTCAACCTGCGGCGCATGCTCAGCTATACGCTCCTGGAGGCGCTGGAATTGCGGCGCGATCCCATCCGCGCAACCCTGGCTCTCGTCGGCAGCATTCTGCTGATGTTCATCATGGGCTACGGCATCAACATGGATGTCGAGGAGTTGTCCTTCGCGGTTCTGGACCGGGATCAGACCACGACGAGCCGCGACTACACACTCAACCTGGCGGG
Organism: Pseudomonadota bacterium; assembly: GCA_023416455.1. Taxonomy (GTDB): domain Bacteria; phylum Pseudomonadota; class Alphaproteobacteria; order Azospirillales; family Azospirillaceae; genus Azospirillum. The sequence continues at coordinate 3,399 of JAEZHQ010000229.1, forward strand.
GTCACGCTACTTCGTCGAACAGGCGCCGATCACCGACTACGACGATCTCGACCGGCGCATGCGCGCGGGTGAGCTTTCCCTGGCGCTTGAGATCCCGTCGGGCTTCGGACGTGACATCGCCCGGGGACGGCAGGCTCAGATCGGGGCCTGGATCGACGGCTCCATGCCGACACGCGCCGAGACCGTCAGCGGGTATGTGCAGGGCATGCACAACCACTGGCTCGCCTCCAGGACCGATGGGACCGCCCCCGCGACCATCGAGACCCGCTACCGCTACAACCCGGATGTCGAGAGCCTGAAGGCCATCGTGCCGGCGGTCATCCCCATTCTGCTCCTGCTGATTCCGGCGATGCTGGCGGCGCTCAGCGTCGTGCGGGAGAAGGAGCTTGGATCGATCATCAATCTCTACGTGACTCCGGTCACCAAACTGGAGTTCCTGCTCGGCAAGCAGCTGCCCTATGTCGGACTCGCCACCATCAACTTCCTCCTCATGGTTGCGCTTGCGGTCACCGTCTTCGGCGTGCCGCTGACGGGGAATCCCCTCGTCCTTTTCCTTGGCGCGGTTCTTTACATCTTTTCGGCGACCGCCATGGGGCTCCTGATGTCCAGCTTCATGCGCAGCCAGATCGCCGCAATCTTCGGCACCGCCATCGCAACACTGATCCCTGCAACACAATACTCCGGCATGATCGATCCGGTTTCATCGCTGGAAGGAGTCGCCGCCTTCATAGGGCGCATCTATCCAACCACTTACTTCCTGACCATATCACGGGGCGTCTTTTCGAAATCGCTGGGTTATGGGGATCTTCAATACTCTTTTGTTCCTCTTCTGATTTCCGCACCGGTTCTGCTTGGCTTGAGCGTGATGCTCCTGAAGAAGCAGGAAAAATGATCGATGCAGCCATCCAACATCTCGAACCTCGGCATCAAGGAACTGCGCAGCCTTGCCAGGGACCCGATGATGCTGGTCCTGATCGTCTACTCCTTCACCCTCGCGGTCTATACGGCCGCGACCGCCATACCGGAGACGCTCAACAAGGCACCGATCGCCATCGTCGATGAAGACCGCTCGCCCTTGTCGGCCCGCATCGTCGGCGCCTTTTATCCACCCTACTTCCTTCCGCCGGTCCTGATCACGCCTGCGGAAATGGATGCCCGCATGGATGCTGGGCTCGACACCTTCGCGCTCGATATCCCACCCAACTTCCAGCAGGACCTTCTCGCCGGGCGCCAACCCACGATTCAGCTCAATGTCGACGCCACCCGCATGACCCAGGCCTTTTCCGGGAGCGGGTACATCCAGCAGATCGTCAACGGAGAGGTCAACGCGTTCCTGCAACGCTACCGGGGCGAACAGGCTCTCCCGGTCGAACTGGCTGTTCGGATTCGATTCAATCCCGAGATGAACAAAGGTTGGTTCGGGGCGGTCGTCCAGGTCATCAATCAAGTCACCATGCTGTCAATCATCCTGACCGGTGCCGCCCTGATCAGGGAGCGTGAGCATGGCACGATCGAACATCTTCTTGTAATGCCGGTCACCCCCTTCGAGATCATGACCAGCAAAATCTGGTCCATGGCGCTGGTTGTGCTTGTCGCCTGTGCGTTCTCTCTCATCTTTGTCGTCGAAGGGCTGTTGGCGGTCCCCATTCGCGGTTCCCTCGCCCTGTTCCTGGCTGGCGCCGCCCTGCATCTCTTCGCCACCACGTCGATGGGCATATTCCTGGGGACGGTGGCCCGCACCATGCCGCAGTTCGGCATGCTGCTGATCCTCGTGATGGTGCCGTTGCAGATGCTGTCGGGAGGCACGACGCCGCGCGAGAGCATGCCGGCCTTCGTCCAGGACGTGATGCTTGCGGCACCGACGACGCACTTCGTCATGCTGGCCCAGGCCATCCTGTACCGCGGTGCCGGCTTCGACGTGGTCTGGCCGCAGTTCCTGGCCCTTGTTGCGATCGGCGTGGCCCTGTTCAGCCTGTCGCTGGCAAGGTTCCGCAGGGCCATCAGCCAAATGTCATGAACCAAACGTCATGAGGGCCGGAAAGGCCGGAAACCGCACCGGAAACCCGCAACGCGGTGGTGCGGAGCGCCTTTTCGAAGCGGCGTCACCCGCGGTCCTTCACGGCACCGATGAGGAACTCCTTGTTGCCCTCCGGCCCGGTGATCGGGCTCTCGACGACGCCCAGCGTGCGCCAGCCCGGCAGCCCGTCCAGCCAGGCGCGGACGCGCTCGCAGACCTCCCGGTGCAGCTCGGGCTCGCGCACCACCCCGCCCTTGCCGACGCGGCCCTTGCCCACCTCGAACTGCGGCTTGATCAGCGCCACCAGCCGGCCGCCCGGCACCGCCAGGGCGAGCGCCGCCGGCAGCACCAGCTCCAGCCCGATGAAGCTGGCGTCGCAGACAACGAGGTCGAGCGGATCGGGGATGTGGGCGGCGGTCAGGTGGCGGGCGTTGGTCTTCTCCAGCACCACGACGCGCGGGTCGGTGCGCAGCTTCCAGGCCAGTTGCCCATGCCCGACGTCCACGGCGTAGACCCTGGCCGCCCCCCGCGCCAGCAGCACGTCGGTGAAGCCGCCGGTGGAGGCGCCGACGTCCACCGCCGTCAGTCCGGCCGGGTCGATCCCGAATTCATCCAGCCCCTTGACCAGCTTGAGGCCGCCGCGCGAGACCCAGGGGTGGTCCTGGCCCTTGACCGACAGCGGCGCCCCCTCGGCGATGGGGTCGCCCGCCTTGTCGATCCGCCGGGTGTCGGAATAGACCAGGCCGGCGAGGATCAGCGCCTGCGCCTTGGCGCGGCTTTCCGCCAGCCCGCGCTCCACCAGCGCCACATCCGCCCGCAGCCGCGCCATCGCACATTCCCTCCCGCCGATCAGAACGTAGCATCCATGGCGCAGACGACGGCGTTCGGCAAGGGCCGGCCGGATCAGAAGGGCAGATCGACGACGAAGCGGGCGCCGGGTTCGTTGGATTCGGCGCGGAACTTCCCCTTGAGCTGACCGGCGAAGGCGCGGGCCACCTTGATTCCGAGCGTGTCGGCGCGGGCGATCTCGAAGCCGGGCGGCAGCCCGCGCCCGTGGTCGGCGACGACCAGCCGGCGCCCGCCGTCGGGGAGGACGCGCAGGCCGACCTCCACCACCCCGGCCGCGCCGGGCGCGTAGGCGTGCTTGGCGGCATTGCCGACCAGTTCGTTGATGATCAGGGCGAGCGGAATCACCGCGTCGACGGGAAGCGCGGCATCGTCCACCTCCAGCACGATGCTGCGGCCGGACCCCGCGGCGGCGAAGGCGCTCTCCAGCTCGGCGCAGGCTTCGCGCAGGTAGGACGAGAAGTCCACGAGGCTGCCGCGGCCGGCGGCATGGATGCGCTGGTGGGCCTGCGTCACCGTGCCGATGCGCCCGCAGGACTCCTGAAAGGCGCGGCGCATGGCCGGGTCCTTGGCCGACAGGGCCTGGAGCGTCAGCAGGCTGGAGACGAGCTGGAGCGTGTTCTTGACGCGGTGGCTGATCTCCCGCACCTGCTGGTCGGCGGCCCCCGCAGCCTCCGCCGGGACCTCGCGCGCGGTCACCAGGAGCGCGCGCACCGCCTCCTCGCCGTCGTCGCGCAGCGGCGAAACCTCACCATCATCGTCGCGCGACGCCATCTCGCCGTCGCCGCCGCGCAGCGGCGACACGTCAAGCTCCCAGCCGCCGGGCGACGGCCGGCCGGCGGCCGCGGCGGCCCGATGACGGCGGGGCTGCCCGTTGCGCCGGACCTCGCCCAGGACGCCACTCAGGGCGGCCGGATCGGCGGTCGGGAAGGCCGGGACGAAGGCCGCTCCCGGAACCACCCCGAGCGCCCGGAAGGCCGCGTTCGCGAAGGTGCAGACCGCCTCCGCCCCCTCGACCACGGCGGTCGGAGCCGGCGACTGCTCCAATATTCCCCGGAGAACCGCCGGATCGGCAAAGTCCAGACCGGAAGTGCCGCCCTGCGTGTGAATGCTGGCCGGGCGGAAGCCCCCAGCATCGGATACACGCCCAGCACCCGCCGCGAAAACCTGAGGCATTTCTGGCAAGCTCCCGCCCCGCAGCTCTGATTGATTTATTCGCTTTCGGAATTGTAAGGAAGATATACTAGCCATTCCAGCGAAACAGCCCGGCGGGGCTTCAGACAAAAGAGATACGCCTTTCGGCCGCGGCCTTCCGGCCAGGGCGGTAGGGGCGGTGAAGCCGCCGCCGCCCCGTCCCGCTCAGGCGCTGGCGGCGGCGGTTTCGATCCCCAGCGCCTGGAGCGCGGTCGCCACGATGGCGCGCGCCGACAGGCCGGCGGCCTCGTACTGCCGGGCCGGGGTGTCATGGTCGAGGAAGGCGTCCGGCAGCACCATGGGCCGGATGCGCAGGCCGCGGTCGAGCAGCCCGGCGGTCGCCAGGAACTGGAGCACGAAGCTGCCGAAGCCGCCGACCGAGCCTTCCTCAAGGGTGATCAGCACCTCGTGGTTCAGGGCCAGCTGCCGCACCAGGTCGGTGTCCAGCGGCTTGGCGAAGCGGGCGTCGGCGACCGTGGTGGACAGGCCGCGGACGCCCAGTTCGGCGGCCGCCCTGCGCGCCTCGTCGAGCCGCGCCCCGTAGCTGAGGATGGCCACCTTCGTGCCCTCCTGAACCACCCGGCCCTTGCCCAGGGGAAGCACCTGCCCGCGCTCGGGCATCTCCAGCCCGACGCCCTCGCCGCGCGGGTAGCGCAGCGCCGAGGCGCGGTCGCCGATGTCCGCCGCGGTCGCCACCATGTGCATGAGGTCCACCTCGTCGGCCGCGGCCATCAGCACGATGTCGGGCAGGCAGCCGAGGTAGGCGACGTCGAAGGCGCCGGCGTGGGTCGCCCCGTCGGCCCCCACCAGGCCGGCGCGGTCGAGCGCGAATCGCACCGGCAGATGCTGGAGCACCACATCGTGCACGACCTGGTCGTAAGCGCGCTGGAGGAAGGTGGAATAGATGGCGCAGAAGGGCTTGAAGCCCTCGGTCGCCAAACCGGCGGCGAAGGTGACGGCGTGCTGTTCGGCGATGCCGACGTCGAAGCAGCGGTCGGGGAAACGCTGGCCGAACAGGTCGAGGCCGGTGCCCGACGGCATGGCGGCGGTGATGCCGAGGATGGCCGGGTCGGCCTCGGCCTCCTTGATCAGGGCATTGGCGAAGACCCGGGTGAAGGTCGGCGCGTTGGACTTGGGCTTGGCCTGGGTGCCGGTGATGACGTCGAACTTGGCCACCGCGTGCAGCTTGTCGGCCGACGCCTCGGCCGGGGCGTAGCCCTTGCCCTTCTTGGTGACGACGTGGATGAGGACGGGCTTCTCGTCCTCGGCGTCGCGCACGTTCTGGAGCACCGGCAACAGGTGGTCCAGGTTGTGCCCGTCGATCGGGCCGATGTAGTAGAAGCCCAACTCCTCGAACAGCGTGCCGCCGGTCACCATGCCGCGCGCATACTCCTCCGCCCGCCGGGCCGCCGTCCGCAGCGGGCGCGGCAGCTGCTCGGCGATGTCCTTGGCCAGGTGGCGCAGGGACAGGTAGGGCTTGGACGAGATCAGGCGCGACAGGTAGGCGCTCATCGCCCCGACCGGCGGGGCGATGGACATGTCGTTGTCGTTGAGGATGACCACCAGCCGCGAGTTGGCCGAGCCCGCGTTGTTCATGGCCTCGTAGGCCATGCCGGCGCTCATGGCGCCGTCGCCGATGACGGCGATGACGTGATTCTTCCGGCCGAGCAGGTCGCGCGCCACCGCCATGCCGAGGCCGGCGGAGATGGAGGTCGAGCTGTGGCCCGCGCCGAACGGGTCGTAAGGGCTCTCCGACCGCTTGGTGAAGCCGGACAGCCCGCCGCCCGTGCGCAGGGTGCGGATGCGGTCGCGCCGGCCCGTCAGGATCTTGTGCGGGTAGCACTGGTGGCCGACGTCCCAGATCAGGCGGTCGTCGGGCGTCTGGAAGACGTAATGCAGGGCCACGGTCAGCTCGACCACGCCGAGCCCGGCGCCGAGATGGCCGCCGGTCACCGACACCGCGCCGATGGTCTCGGTGCGCAGTTCGTCGGCGACCTGGCGGAGCTGCTCGGGCCGCAGCGCGCGCAGGTCGGCAGGCGAGTGGACGAGGTCGAGAAGCGGCGTCTTGCTGGTCGCGGTCACTTGCGCGTCCTCCCTTCAGGCGCGCCGCGCGACGACGAAGTCGGCGACCGCCGTCAACATGTCGGCACGGCCCTCGAAGATCTCCAGATGGGCCACCGCCTGGGCGGCCAGCATCTCCGCCTGCGCACGGGCACGCTCCGGCCCGAGGATGGAGACGAAAGTGGACTTGCCGGCCCCCGCGTCGCGCCCGACCGACTTGCCGGTCTCCGCCTCCGTGCCCTCCACGTCGAGCAGGTCGTCGACGATCTGGAAGGCCAGCCCGAGGTCGTGGGCGTAGGCGCGCAGGGCGTGGCGCTGCGGGGTCGCCGCCTTGCCGAGGATGCCGCCCGCCTCGCAGGAGAAGGCGATCATCTCCCCGGTCTTCAGCCGTTGCAGCCGGGTGGTGGTGCCGAGATCGAACCGTTCGCGCTCGGCGATGAGGTCGAGCATCTGGCCGCCGACCATGCCGTGGCTGCCGGCCGCCCGGGCCAGCGCCGCCACCAGCTGGCAGCGCACGTTGGGGTCCTCGTGGGTGGCGGGATCGGCCAGCACCTCGAAGGCGTAGGTCAGCAGGCCGTCGCCGGCCAGGATGGCGGTCGCCTCGTCGAACCGGCGGTGCACCGTCGGCCGGCCGCGGCGCAGCTCGCCGTCGTCCATGGCCGGCAGGTCGTCGTGGATCAGCGAATAGCAGTGGACGAACTCCACCGCCGCGGCCACCCGCACCGCGCAGTCCGGGTTGACGGCGAACAGCCGGGCCGACTGGCACACCAGGAAGGGCCGCAGCCGCTTGCCGCCGTTCAGGCAGCCGTAGCGCATGGCCTCGAACAGGCGGGCCTCGGCGAGGTCGGTGCCGGGCAACAGGCGGGTGATGGCCTGTTCGACCACCTCCGCCGTTTCGGCCATGGCGGCCTTGAGTTCGGTCCGCACGTCAGTCGATCCGGGCGGGTTCGGTGCCGAGCGCGCCGTCGGCGTTCACCGTGATGCGGTCGATCTTCGCCTGGGCCTCCCGCAGCTTGGCCTCGCAATGCCGTTTCAGCGCGGTGCCGCGCTCGTAGGAGGCGATGGCGTCGTCGAGCCGGCCGCGCCCTTCCTCGAGCTGGCGCACGATGCGCTCCAGCTCGGCCAGCGCGTCCTCGAAGCTGAGGGCGGCAACGTCGGGTGGGATCTGTGCGTGCTCAGCCATGATCAATCCGTGATGGGACCGGAATCCGAAGTTATGACCCGCCCCCCGGCTGCGCAAGGCCCGCGGCGGGCTTATGACTGTCCCGCCTCGGGCCTAACCGGAAGAGTCCGCCGTCAGCAGTACATCAGTTCGCGGACGTGGGCCGCGCACGCCGAAGCGAGGGCGCGGAGGTTGTACCCCCCTTCGAGCACCGACACAATGCGCGCGCCGCAGTGGGTGCGGGCCATGTCGCCCAGCTTGCGCGTGGCCCAGACGAAATCGTCGTCGGTCAGGTGCAGGCTGGCCAGCGGGTCGCGGGAATGGGCGTCGAAGCCGGCCGAGATCATCAGCAGGTCGGGCTTGAAATGGTCGATGGCCGGCAGGATGACGGTGGTCATGGCGTGGCGGAACTCGGGCGAGCCGGCCATGGCCGGCAGCGGCGCGTTCACGCAGTTGCCGTATTCGCCCATTTCGCTGGCGTCGCCGGTCCCGGGATAGAGCGGCGACTGGTGGGTCGAGCAATAGAGCAGGTCGGGATCGCGCCGGAAGATGTCCTGCGTGCCGTTGCCGTGGTGCACGTCGAAATCCACCACGGCCACCCGTTGCAGACCGTGCGCCGCGCGCGCGTGGTAGGCGCCGACCGCCACGTTGTTGAACAGGCAGAAGCCCATGGCCTTGTCGCGCTCGGCGTGGTGCCCCGGCGGGCGGACGGCGCAAAAGGCGTTGCGCGCGTGGCCACCCGCCACCGCGTCCACCGCCGCGACGACCGCACCGGCCGCGCGCAGCGCCGCCTCGCCGGAACCGGGCGAGACCACCGTGTCGGCGTCGATGCCCGCATGCTCGTGTTCGGGGATGGCGGCCAGCACCCGGTCGATGTGCTCGGCCGGGTGGGCGCGGGCGATCTGCTCAATCGTGGCCCGCGGCGCCTCCTGCCGCTCCAGGAGGTAGAACTCCTCCGTCTCCAGGGCGGCCAGAACCGCGCGCAACCGGTCCGCGCATTCCGGGTGGCCCAGCCCGGTATCGTGCTCCAGGCAGGCGGCATGGGTGAACAGGGTGGTAAGCATGTTTTTGAGTCGTTTTTCGTTGATGGCGAGGCATTTCCTCGGGCCATTGTTCCCGGATCGTTAATGAAAGTACAGGCCGATTCCGGGTCTTAACGTCACATCCCCCGCGCCGCCCCCCGCACCGGCCGGCGGCGGTGCCGGCACGGGAAGGCCCCAGGGTTGTGCCGTCCGCCCCACGGTCCGCCCCACGGCGTCACGCGCAGCGCTCGATCACGAACCGGTAGACCCCGTCCGCCTCGTCGCTCGCGCGCAGCCGGTTGCCGGTGGCCTCGCAGAAGGCGGCGAAGTCCCGGGACGCGCCGGGATCGGTCGCCTCGACGGTCAGCGTCGCGCCGACCGGAAGCGCCTTCAGGGCCTTGCGCGCGCGCAGCACGGGCAGCGGGCATTGCAGGCCCCTGGCGTCCAGGCGATGGTCGGTCATGTGGGAATCCTCCTCCGGTCACGGCTTCGCGCGGCCATCCTAAGCCGGTTCCGCGGTTCCCGGCCACAGCCGCCGGCGGGTTCGAAGCGCCGTCCGGAAGCCTGGGGCATTTTCGGGAAATCCCCGCCACTACGGGACTTCCACGGGTAGACAGCCCAAACGGGGCTTTCCTATCATCGCTCGCGAACGATCACTTCCGATGTTCGATCAATGCCGGTCCGGATCACCGGCGATGATCGGTCGTCGGCGGGGCGCCCGGATGGCGCCGGCAAAAGAGACGTGGACAGCGACGGTAGCCTTCATGAACATCGCCGACCTGCAAAGCAACGCACGCCGGGCCAGCGCCCTGCTGAAGGCGATGAGCAACGAGCGCCGCCTTCTCATCCTCTGCTACCTGACCGAGGGCGAGAAGTCCGTCGGTGAGCTGGAGGAGCTGGTGGCGCTCAGCCAGTCGGCCCTGTCGCAGCACCTCGCCCGCCTGCGCCGCGACAAGCTGGTGCGCACCCGGCGCGCCGCCCAGAACATCTTCTATTCGCTGAACGGGCAAGAGGCGCAGACCGTCATGGCGACGCTGCACACGCTCTTCTGCAAGCCCGCCGCCCGCCCGGACGAGGACTCCGCCGCCCACGGCGCCGGCGCGCCCGCGGCCTGAGCCCCGGCCGCCCCGTCATACCCGGCCGCGCATTGCCCGGCATGGTGCGAAGGAGGGATCGGCCGGCCGGTCATGGAAGCATCCATGCGCCGGGGCGCATCAGCGCTCCTCGAAGAAGCGCCGGCCGAACAGGGCCGCCATGGCCACCGCGATCCAGCCGAGCATGAAGGCCGTTCCCCCCGCCGGTGCCGTCATTCCGATCGGCAACGGCCCGTTGAGGGCGACCGCATAGAGCGTCCCGCTGAACAGCAGGATGCCCGCGACGAACAGCCAGCCGGCCAGCCGCGTCGCCAGCCGGGCCGGGCCGCCGGCGCGGCGGGCCAGGGCGACCAGGGCGACCAGGGCCAGGGCGTGCCACATCTGGTACTGGCCGGCGAGGCGGAACAGCTCCTGCGCGTGCGGCTCGCCGGCCAGGCCGTGGCTGGCGTAGGCCCCCGCCCCGACCGCGACGGCGCCGTTCAGGGCCGCGAAGGCCAGCCAGATCCGATCCAACATCCCCATGCCACGCCCTCCGCTCGGCCTCGTCCTTTCGGGGCCGACCATACGCCATCCCTCCGGATTCACCGAGCCTCTTTGGCCCGGCCTTTGCTGTCGGGAGCGTCGAGACGGGTCTCCGGGCGGAGCGGCAGCGCCGCGGCGCCGGGAGAGTCGCAAATTGCGACGCAAATTGCCGAGGCCAGCCATGGACGGCGACACGCCGCAGCCAGCGCCGCAGCCAGCACCGCAGGGCGCCGCCCCGCAC
>JAEZHQ010000233.1 GCA_023416455.1 Pseudomonadota bacterium
GCCCGGCGAACGCCCCGCGCCGCAGATCCTGGCCCGGCTCTACGCGCTGCGGGCGATCGAGCCCGACGACCGCCCGTCGCTTCGGCTGTGACGCCGCGGGCGCCGGCCGGCGCCCCGCGCCCGGGGCAGAGCGCGCCCTCCCCCACCCCCGTCTTGCGGCGGAGGAGGCGCCGGTCCGGCAAGCATTCGACGGGAGGTGCCAAGAAGCGTGCCCGGCACCCGCCATTCCCTGTGAAAACCCGGCCACCGAACGCCGCCGCTTCTACACGGCACGTCCGCCGCCACCGCCGCGCAGCAAGTCGATCCTGACCGGCAATACACCGCCGGCGCCGGAAGCGAGGTGGCGACAGGCTGCCGAGGCCCGCTCCACCGCGCCGCCGCCAGTCATGACCCGCCGACTCTCCCCTCCTATATCCCTATGATCGCTGATGTCATTTCGCTTTCAAGCAGCCTTCTTCGTCCGGTCCCGATCAGGAAGAGGGACGGATTTTCCGATTTCGATAAAGGGTTGCTCTTTTTCTGAAAAGCGATATATGAATTCATGCTGCTTTCATCCATGGAAATGTTGCTCCGCAGAAGCACCGGAGCGGATACTGAAGGACAGGAGGTTTCATATGGAGCGTGGAAAGCTGGTCGAAATGACCGCCGAGATCGTCTCGTCCTATGTTGCCGCCAACCGGATTGCCACCACCGAGATCCCGATGGTGATCAACGAGGTGTTCAGGGCGCTGGCCGGAACCGGGCAACCGAAAGGCGAGACGGCCCGCCCGGAACCGGCGGTGCCGATCAAGAAGTCGGTCACGCCGGAGTACATCGTGTGCCTGGAGGACGGCAAGAAGCTGAAGATGCTGAAGCGGCACCTGCGGGGCGTCTATGGCATGTCGCCGGACGAGTATCGGGCGAAGTGGGGCCTGCCCAGCGACTATCCTATGACCGCGCCGGCCTATGCCGCCAAGCGCAGCGCCTTCGCCAAGCAGATCGGCCTGGGGACGAAGGGCCGCGCCGCCGGCGAGGAGAAGGGCGCACTGGATGCCGATGCGGATGCGGACACGCCCGCCCCGGCCGCCACCCGCGGCCGCCGCCGCAAGGCGGCCTGAACACGCACCGCCGCAAGGCGGCCTGACCATGCGCCGCCGCAAGGCGGCCTGATCATGCGCACGCCGGCGCGGGAGGCCCCCGCGCCGGCGTGCGCACGCTTCCGGGATCAGCCGCCGGCCAGGCTCCGGCGCACCGCCGCCGCGTCGGCCAGCCCGTGGCCGTGGCGCGCCATCAGCGCGGCGGCCTCCCGGACCAGCTCCAGGTTCGACCGCTCGGCCTGGGGCGGCACATCCTCCAGCCCGACGCGGATGTGCCCGCCCCGTTCGGCCGCCACGGCCAGCAGCGGGTCGATGGACACGCCCAGCCCGGCGACCATCCAGGGCGCTCCGGGATCGAGTTCGTCGAGAAGCCCCAGATAGGTGTCGAGCGCGCGCGGCGTCGGGCTGAAGCCGAAGGTGTAGGCGTCGGAGAACATCAGGCGGTAGACCGGCTGGGGCAGCCCGCCGGTGAGGCGCTTCAGCGCCGCCCCCAGCCGCAGGAAACCGGCTTCGTAGACGGTGTAGCTGGGATGGAAGCCGAAGCGCACCGCGAGATCCAGGTTGGCCCGGATCTCCGGCAGGCTGTTGGTGTGAATGAAGCCACCCTCCCCCTCCTGCAATTCGTCCCGGCGCACGAAGTTGAGGCTGCCCAGATCGACCACCGACCATTCCAGGAGCCCGCGCCGCCCCAACTCCTCGATGGCGGCGAAACGGTCCTCCAGCCGGCTCGCCCCCGGCCCCTGCGACCGGGACGCGAAGGGGACGGTGGGATAGACGATGGCATCGACGCGCGCGCGGATGCCTTCGATGATCCGGGCGTAGAGGTCCGGATCGTCCTTCTGCCGTCCGGTTTCGGCGTCGTAGGCGTGGACATGGACGATGGCCGCGCCCTCCTCGACGCAGGCGACCGCCTCCTCGACGATCTCGTCCACCGTCACCGGGATGCGCGGCTGGTAGGACCGGGTCCAGGGGCCGTTGAGCGCCACCTCCAGCCATGGATTCATCGCCATATCAAGAGCACTCCAAATGGATTCCTCGCCGGATTATGGGCGCAGAGATTCATTGAAAAATGGGAATGTGAGAATGTAAACTTAATGAATATCGCATCCAATCGTCGGGTGGGGGACGCGCGTGCTGGGGCGCCTGGGTCAAGTTGACATCAATTTACTTCACGTATTCCGCGCGGTTGTTGAGAGCGGGGGGTTTGCCGCAGCGCAGGTTGTATTGAATTCGACCCAGCCGACCATAAGCAACCAGATGGCGGCGCTGGAGACACGCCTCGGCATGAGGCTGTGCGAGCGCGGGCGGGCCGGCTTCCGCCTCACCCCCCAGGGCAAGGCCGTCTACGATGGGGCGCTCGCCCTGTTCTCGGCCCACGACTCCTTCAACAAGCACGTCTCGGCGCTGAAGGGGCGGGTCGAGGGCGACCTGCACATCGGGGTCATCGACAGCACCGTCACCAACGCCGAGTGCCCGGTCGTCCGCGCCCTGCAACGCTTCAACAGCCGCCAGGTGGCGGTTCATCTCTACCTGCACGTCGCCTCGCCGCTGGACATCGAGCAGCGGGTCATCGACGGGCGCATCGAGGTCGGCATCGGCTGCTTTCCCAACCGCGCCCCCGGCCTGAAGTACCGGAAGCTTTTCGACGAGCGGCACGAGCTGTACTGCGCCAGCAGCCACCCCCTGTTCCGGCGCGCCGGCGAGGCCGGCCCCGACGACCTGGGGGAGTTCGAGTTCGTTCACCGCGGCTACTTCCCGGTCAACCACGCGGCCCTTCCCCGCGGCGCCAGGATCACCGCCACGGTGGTGACGATGGAGGCGGTCGCCATCCTCATCCTGACCGGCCGCTACCTCGGCTATCTGCCGACCCATTACGCCGAGCACTGGACCCGGCAGGGCCTCATGCGGCCGGTGGCGGCGACGGCGGCCCAGCACGGCGCGGTCTTCGAGGTCATCCACAAGCGCGGGGTCACCCTGTCCCTGGCCGCCCAGGCCTTCCTCGCCGACCTCAACGCCATGCACCGGCACGGCGCCGGCCCGCGCGACGACCTCCCGGAGGCGGCGGCCGGCATGACCGCCCTCTGATGACGGGGCCGGGTCTTGCCCCTGTTGCGGAGAAGGCCACGGAAGAGGGCACCCTGGCCCGTTTTGCCCCGACGCCCTTGGGGGCCGAGCAGCAGCGGAACAGGAAGTCCGATTGGCGTGGCCGGCCCACGAGAGGCCTGTTGCTACCTTCATAAAGGCACCAGTGGCGTTCTTGGACCTTCCTGCGGTCGGCCACAGCCACTGCGTGAGCCTCTCGCCATACTGACTTCTGCAAACCGGTGGTTCGCCACGAAATCCCGAACCTGGGGCTTGACGTGCCGCGGGCGGGCGCGTATATACATTTGCACACACAGGGAGGCGGCGGTTACCGCCGCAGTCTCCCCCGTGTGTTCATCAAGCCAAGGAAGTGATGAGTAAAACTCAAGCGACACTCACGGACAACTCAATATTCTCTCGCATATAAGGAATACATCTATGAACACAACCTTCCTATGCCATAGACAAAAAGCCAATACTGGAGCAACAAATGGAATTCGAATGGGATGATGGCAAACGTAGCAGCAACTACGCGAAACATGGCGTGTGGTTTGATGATGCCATGTACGTATTCGAGGGGCCTACCGTCGAGAAGATCGATGACCGTGACGATTATGGCGAGCCTCGGTTTGTGTCTTTTGGCATCGTAGATGGCCGTGTACTCGCGGTGATCTACACATGGCGCGGCAATATGTGCCGTATCATCTCAGCAAGGAAGGCGAACAAACGTGAGCAACGAGCGTATTACGCGACGCTCTCTCAATTCGCCCCGGAGTCGAACGACTGATTGGTCAAAGTTCGACGCCCAGACGGATGCCGATATCGAGGTCGCGGTTCGCCGCGACCTCGATGCAGCCCCCTTGGCCGACGACGAATGGTTTAGGACGGCTAGGGTCGTCGAGCCTGCCAACAAGCAGGCCGTTAGCATCCGGCTTGACCGGGACGTACTGGAGTGGTTTCGCGACAACAGCGAACGCTATCAGACCAAGATCAATGCCGTGCTTCGCTCGTATATGGAGCACGAACAGAAGCGGCGCGCCTAAGCTCCGCTGCCCTTTACCACTCTGAGACCGGCGCCGGCCGAGCAAGCGGTGCCATCAAGGACGCGATGTGTCGACGAGCACGACCGCTAAACGGTCGTGCTCGTTTCTTCGCATAAAATCAGCCAGTCTCTCGTGAGCGGGCGGATCGATGGTTTTTCGCGCTACGGCAGGCGCTGCAAGGCTTCTCTTGCGCATACTGGGCGTTATGGAAAGCCCCAAGAGCAACCCTGCCGGGCAACTGCTGGTAGGTGCCTTGGCTCTCCAATCGAACTTCCTGTTCCGCTGCTCCTCGGCCTCCCTCCCCGGCGCTCAGCGCCGATGCATGAGCCACCATTCTCCGGCGGCGCAGGCCAGAAGCATGACGGCACCGAGGGCGAGCGCGCCGGGCTGCTCGCGGCCGAGGCTGACGGCGGAGCCGAGCAGCACGCAGCCCATCGACGCCGCTCCGAGGAGGATGAACAGGCGCCGCCCGCCCGCCTCGTGCCGCAGGCGCCAATGGGCCGCGAACACCGAAACATAGGCCATCAGGAAGAACATGCCGGCGAGGCTGGCGATCGCCCCCAGCGGAAAGGCAAGGGCAAGGACCAGCGCCGCGGCCACCATGCCGGCAAAGCCGAGCGGAGCGTGCAGGACGACACGGCCGAACGCGCGGGGAAGCGTGCCCCGCCGGCCGAGATCGGCGTTGAGGTTGAGAATGCTGAACAGCGTCGCGTTGGTGGCCGACGCCGTCGCGAGCAGCCCTCCGAAGGTCACGATGATGTAGCCGATCCGGCCCAGCACCGGGCGGGCCGCCACGGCGACGGCTGAATCGGCGTAACGCCGGAGTTCCTCCATCGAGAGGTTGCCGAGAACGACCGCCGCGAGCGCCAGATAGAAGACAATGACCAGGGCGATCGCGATGAAGATGGCCCGCGGCATGGTCTTCCGGGGCTCGGCGACGCTTGCCGAGGCGGTCGCCATCATGCCGAATCCGGCATAGGCGAAGAAGGTCAGCCCGATGCTTGCCATCAGAGTCGTCCAGCCGACGCCCGGCGGCCCGACAAGAAGATCCGGATCGAACCGGTCCAGGCTCGCGCCGATGAGCAGCACGAGCACGCCGAGTTTGGTGACGACCAGCGCGATTTCGATGCGCCCGACCGTGCCGGTGCTCGCCAAGTTGATGCCGGCGACGGCAAGCACCATGAGCACCGTCAGGACGTCGGCGGCCACGGAACCGGAGGGCGCGTCGAAGGCCAGCTGGGCGGCGTAGGCGCCGAAGCTCTTGCCGACCACCGCGACCGTGATGACGAGCGTCACGAGGTAGCCAAGCGACACGGTCCTTGCAAACAGGCTTCCGGGAAACGCCTCGGCCAGATAGTCGATCAGCCCGCCCCGCCCCGGATAGCGTGCGGACAGCCGCGCGAACGAGCTGCCGGCGAGCAGCGCGATGACGCCCCCCACCAGAAAGCTGAGGAGGACGTCCTTGCCGGCGATCAGAGTGGCCTGCCCGAGCAGGGCGAAAATGCCGGCGCCGATCATCGATCCGATGCCCAGCGCCACCACGCCCCACATGCTCATCACCGCCGGCATCGGTTGCGCCCCGGTGCCGACCGCTTCCGCCGCTTGGCGCTGTGCCGTCCGGAGACGCCGTCGTGCGATGGCAGACCTCCCTTGGTGTGGTCATGCGCAAGAGGTTCGGGCAGGATCAGGCTTTTCGCGGCTGGTAGAGATTGCAGCCGAGTTCCTTGGCCACGGCGGCGACCGCGGCCATGCCGCGGACGCTGTTGCCGGCGGGGTTCAGGGGTGGCGAGAAGGCGGCGATCGCCAGCTCTCCGGGAACGACGGCGAGCACACCGCCGCCGACGCCGCTCTTGCCCGGCAGGCCGACGTCGTAGGCCCAGTCGCCGGACTCCGTGTAGAGCCCTTCCATGGTCATTTCCGCGAGGATGGGCGCCGTGTTCCGGGCGTCGATCACCCGCTGTTTGGTGACCGGGTTGACGCCGCCGGCGGCGAGCGTCGCCCCCATGGTCGCCAGATCGGCCGCCGTCACCAGCGTCGAGCACTGGCGTGTGTAGATGTCCACGGCCAGCATCGGGTCGCTGTAGCAGGTGCCGGCGCTGTAGAGCAGCCACGCGATGGCCCTGTTGTGGAAGTTGGTCGTTTGCTCGGAACGGTTCACCTCGTCGCTGAGCGCGATCGCGCGGCCGGCGAAGCGGCCTTGGCAATCGAGGATGGCGGCCCACCGGGCGTCGGCGCTGTCGCCGGGCACCAGGCTGGCCGTCGCGATGGCCCCGGCGTTGACGAGCGGCGACAGCGGACGGCCGCTGTGCAGTTCGAGGGCGATGACCGAGTTGAAGGGCAGGCCGGTGGGGTCGGCGCCGACCTTGTCATGGACCGCGCGGGCGCCGATCGTTTCCATGACGAGCGCCAGGGTGAAGACCTTGGAAATGGATTCGATGGCGAAGGCGAAATCGGCGTCACCGGCCTTGAACAGCCGTCCATCGGCAGTGGCCACGGCCAGCCCGAACAGGTCCGACGGCACCGAGGCCAGATATGGAATGTAGTCGGCGTTCTTGCCGCCCTTCGCCGCGACCCCGGCGAAATGCCCCGCCTGAAGCGCCTTTTCCATGGTGTCCGGGGTAAAGGGCATGTCCGTTGCCTCCGGAAAGGTGCCCGACGCCAGCCCGCAGGGCTGCACCGCCGGGCACGCCGTCAGTGTTCGGGATGCGTGCCTTGCATCGTCGTCCGCACGCCCGGCCCTTGGCCGGCCCTCTGCCAGTTGAAGGGCTCGAAATCCGCGGCCCCATCGCTGGTCCGCCAATGCGGTTTGCGCATCGCGTAGATGATCAGCGGGACGGCGACGAAGACGACGTTGCCCGCGATCAGGATCCAGATATAGGTGCTGGGGCTGCCGACGGCGATCTGCGATGGCGGCACGAAGCTCAGCACGAAGGCGATGAGCGAGCCGAGGAAGCCCACGCCGGCGAACAGCCACATCCCGAATTCGCCAAAGGGCACACGGTAGGGGCGCGGCGTGTCCGGCTCGCTGTAGCGCAGGCGGATCGCGGCCGCAAACATCAGCAGATACATGATGAGGTAGAGGGTCACCGTCAGCTGGCTCAGGATCTGATAGGCGGCCTGGACCG
>JAEZHQ010000248.1 GCA_023416455.1 Pseudomonadota bacterium
CACGTCGTCCGGCCGGGCGGCCAGCGACCCGGCGAGGCAGACCGCGTCCTCCAGCGCCATGCAGGCGCCCTGGGCGAAATACTGGAGCATCGGGTGGGCGGCGTCGCCGAGCAGCGCCACCCGGCCGTCGACCCAGCTCTCCACCGGCTCGCGGTCGCACAGCACCCACAGCTTCCAGTCGCGGCCGTGGCGGATGATCGCCTGGGCGCGCTCGTGCACCTGCGCGAAGCCGGCGAGCACCTCCTCCACCGCCACCGGCTTGCCGGCGACCGGTTCGGGCGCGTCGTTGTGGCAGGTGACGACCAGGTTGAACAGCTTCCAGCCCGACAGCGGGTAATGGACGAGGTGGCATTTCGGGCCGGCCCACAGGGTCGCCGCGTTCCAGCGCAGATCCTCCGGCATGTCCTCGGTCGGGATGACCGAGCGGAAGGTGGTGTGGCCGGACACCCGCGGCTGGCCGTCGCCGACCACCCGCGCGCGCACCTTCGACCACAGCCCGTCGGCGCCGATCAGCAGGGCGCCCTCGACCGTGGCGCCGGAGGCCAGGCGCGCGGTGACCCGCTCGTCGGTCTGCTCGTAGTCCACCACCTCGCTGGCCACCCGCAGCTCAATCTTCGGGTGGGCTTGGCAGGCCCTGAGGAAGACCCCGTGGAGGTCGCCGCGATGGACCACCGCATAGGGGTTGCCGAAGCGCCGGCGGAAGGCGTCGCCCAGGTCGATGGCGGTGATCTCCTCGGCGGTCAGGGCGTCCATCAGGCGCAGGGCGTCGATGTAGACCGCCATGCCGCGCGCCTGCTCGCCGACGCCGAGCGCGTCGAAGGCGTGGAAGGCGTTCGGGCCGAGCTGGATGCCGGCGCCGATCTCGCCGAGCTGCGGCGCGCGTTCCAGCACGATCACCGGGAATCCTTTGTTGGCGAGGCCGACCGCGGCCGCGAGGCCGCCGATTCCGCCGCCCGCGATCAGGATCGGCCGGTTCTTGAGGCTGTCTTCCGACATTCCCGTATTCACTCCACTGCGATGGGCTCAGCGCCTGGCCGGCGTGCCGACGGGCACCCGGGAGGCGGTGTTGTTGAGTTCGACGAGCTGCGCCAGCAGCGCGATGAATTGCCGGCGGTCGGCGGGGGCGAGCGGTGCCAGGATGCGCTCCTGGGTGCGCTGCACCCCGGGGGCCGCGCGGGCGATGATCTCCAGCCCCGCCTCGGTGACGTGGAGGATCTTCAGCCGCCGGTCCTCCGGCGACTGGACCCGCCGGATCAGCCCCTTGCCCTCCAGCCGTTCGAGCACGTTGCCGAGCGTCGAGCGGTCGAAGGCGACCAGCCCGGACAGGCGCGTCGCGTCCTGCCCGGGGCGGTCCCGGATGGCCACGAGGGCGGCGTACTGCACCGGCGTCAGGTCGAGGGCGCCGCATTCGTCCATGAAGATCGACACGGCGATCTGGTGGGCGCGCCGGATGAGGTGCCCGGGCCGGCTGTGAAGCTCATCCATGGACCCGGCTTCCCGCCCGCTCACTCGGCATCGGGCTGGCGACCCGGCGCGGCGTCGGCGAAGGCCGGGAGCGCCATGGCCGCGCGCTCGGCGGCGAGCAGCCGGGGGAAGCGCTCCAGATCCACGCCGAAGCGGCGGGCGTTGCCGAGCTGCGGGACCAGGCAGACGTCGGCCAGCGTCGGCTGGTCGCCGAAGGCGAAGGGGCCGGGCTCGGCGGCGGCCATCGCCTCCAGCGCGGTGAAGCCCTCCTCGATGACCCAGCGGGCCCAGCCGTCGACCTCCGCCTCGGGCAGGCCGAGCTGGCGCAGGCGGGCCAGAACCCGCAGGTTCTGCACGGGGTGGATGTCGCAGCTGATCGCCTGGGCGAAGGCGCGGACCCGGGCGCGCCGGAGCGGATCGGCCGGGAGCAGCGCCGGTTCGGGGTGCCGCTCCTCCAGCCACTCGATGATCGCCAGCGATTGCGTCAGCACGGTGCCGTCGTCCAGCCGCAGGGCCGGCACCAGCCCCTGCGGGTTGAGCGCCAGATAGTCGGGCGCGCGCTGCTCGCCCCGGCGCAGGTGATGCGACACCTGTTCGGCCCGAAGCCCTTTCAGGTTCAAGGCGATGCGCACGCGCCAGGAGGCGCTGCTGCGAAAATATCCATGAAGCCGCACCCGAATACCCCCCTCGATGAGCCGTTGGTCGCCGATCCGATCGGCGGAGCCGTTGCGCCGTGCGCCGCCCGCGGCGGTCCGGAGCCGGAGAAACCCATGGTTGTTCCGGCGCGGGCCGGGCCGCCCGTCCGGGCCGCGGCGTCCGCGCTGTCCGGGCGGCGATCTCCGTCCAAAGAGATTGACAGGATACATACAATATGAATACTGTCAATCAGAACACGGTATATCGGCTCAAGCAATCATCCGCCACGCAAGCGGCGGGCCGACCAGGGAGGACCCGACAGTGGATCACGCCGCCGCCGACACGCCGGAGCGCCGAGCCTTCTATGATGCCATTGACAAAGAAGGGCTTTCCCCGCTCTGGACCAACCTGTCCGCGCTGATCACGCCGGAGCCGCGCAGCGCCTGCCAGCCCTTCCTGTGGCGCTTCGACACCATCCGCCGCCGCATGATGGAGGCCGGCGCCCTGATCACCGCCAAGGAGGCGGAGCGCCGGGTGCTCGTTCTTGAGAATCCCGGGTTGCGCGGCCAGTCGAAGGTTACAACCTCCCTTTACGCCGGCGTTCAGCTGGTGCTGCCCGGGGAGGTTGCGCCCGCCCATCGCCACAGCCAGTCCGCCCTGCGCTTCGTTCTGGAAGGCCGGGGCGGTTACACGGCGGTCGACGGCGAGCGCACCTACATGGCGCCCGGCGACTTCGTGACCACCCCGGCGATGACCTGGCACGACCACGGCAACGAGACCTCCGAGCCGATCTTCTGGCTGGACGGGCTGGACATTCCGGTGGTGCAGTTCCTCGACGCCTCCTTCGCCGAGCGGCTCGGCGAGGACGTGCAGCCGGTCTCCCGGCCCGCCGGCGACTCCCACGCCCGGTTCGGGCGCAACCTGCTGCCGGTGGACCTGAAGCGGTCGTCGCTGTCGTCGCCGGTCTTCAACTACCCCTACGCGGAGACCCGCGAGGCGCTGGAGCGGCTGAAGGCCCGGGACGAGTGGGATCCCTGCCACGGGCTCAAGCTGCGCTACACCAACCCGGTCACCGGCGATTACGCCATGCCCACCCTGGGGTCCTTCATCCAGTTGCTTCCCAAGGGATTCTCGACCGCGCGCTACCGCTCCACCGACGCCACCGTCCTCGTCCCGATCGAGGGGCGGGGCCGCTCGCGGGTCGGCGGGCGGACCTTCGAATGGGGGCCGCGCGACATCCTCGTGGTGCCGAGCTGGCACCACGTGACTCACGAGGCCGACGAGGACGCCGTCCTGTTCAGCTGCTCCGATCGCCCGATCCAGGAAAAGCTCGGCCTGTGGCGCGAAGACCGCGGCAACGCATAGCCACCGCACTGCTGGAGAGTTCTTGTGAGCCAGTTCACCTTTTCGCCGCCGCCGCAGGCGTCGGTCGCCGTCGCCGGCGAGGACGCGCGCTTCCCGGTGCGCCGCATCTTCTGCGTCGGCCGCAACTACGCGGCGCACGCCCGGGAGATGGGCCGGGATCCGGACCGCGAGCCGCCCTTCTTCTTCACCAAGCCGGCCGACGCCGTGGTCGACGATGGCGCCGTCATCCCCTATCCGCCGGAAACCGCCAACTTCCACTATGAGATCGAGCTGGTGGTGGCGATCGGCCGCGAGGGCGCCGACGTTGCGGTGGACGGGGCGCTGGATCTGGTCTGGGGCTACGGGGTCGGCATCGACCTGACCCGCCGCGACCTCCAGCTGGAGGCCCGCGACAAGGGGCGGCCCTGGGACTGGGGCAAGGCCTTCGACCGCTCGGCGCCGATCGCGCCGCTGCGCCGCGCCAGCGCCATCGGCCATCCCGCCAAGGGCCGCATCTGGCTCGCCGTCAACGACGCGGTGAAGCAGGACGCCGACATCGCCGATCTGATCTGGACCGTGCCGGAGATCGTCTCGACTCTGTCCCGCTCCATGGCGCTGAAGCCGGGCGACCTCATCATGACCGGGACGCCGGCCGGGGTCGGCGCCATCGTCCCCGGCGACCGGGTGACCGGCGGCATCGACGGCGTCGGCGGAATTTCGATCACCATCGTGGACGGGGCCGTCGGCGCCCTGCCGGCGCGCTGACGCGGAAAGCCTGATCATGGAACTCACGGGATTCGAAGGCGCCGTCGCCCTGGTCACGGGCGCCGGCGGCGGGATGGGTGCCGCCACCGCGGTGGCGCTGGCCGCCGCGGGCGCCCGGGTGGCGCTGGTCGACCTCAAGGCCGAGGGGCTGGAGGAGACGCTGGCGGCGATCCGGACCGCCGGCGGCGAGGGCCGCTGCTACCGCGCCGACGTGTCGGACCGCGCCGCGGTCGACGCCGCGGTCGAGGCGGCCGAGCGCGACCTTGGCCCCATCGGCCTGCTGGCCCACGCCGCCGGCATCTTCCGCACGGCGAACGCGCTGGACCTGACGGCCGGCGACTGGAACGCCTGCCTGGCGGTCAACGCCACCGGGGTCTTCAACGTCACCCAGTCGGTGGCCCGCCGCATGGCCGAACGCCGGTCCGGCCGCATCGTGGTGGTGGCCTCGCAGACCACGGTCGTCCTGCGCACCGGCCAGGGCGCCTACGGCGCTTCCAAGGCCGCCGCCGAATACTACGCCAAGTGCCTGGGGCTGGAGCTGGCGCCGCTCGGGATCCGGGTCAACGTCGTCCATCCCGGGGTGACCGAGACCCCGATCGCCACCGCCACCTGGGGCGACCAGGCCGACGCCATGCGCCAGGCCCACATCGACGGCAACCTCGCCCGCTACCGCGTTCCGATCCCGCTGCGCAAGGTCGGCCGGCCGGAGGACGTCGCCAACACCATCCTCTTCCTGCTGTCCGACCAGTCCGGCCACATCGCCCTGGCCGACGTCGTCGTCGACGGCGGCTCCGCGCTCGTCGCTTGAGCGCGGGTCCGCCCCTTACATCCGGGATCCGAGACCATGAAGATCGAGCGCGCCACGCTGTCCGTCGTGGCCATGAGCCTGCACACGCCCTTCAAGGCCAGCACCCACGGGGCCGACGCCCTGCGCCACATCCTGGTCAAGCTTGAGGGCGACGGCATCACCGCCTGGGGCGAGTGCGCGGCCCCGACCGAGCCCTACTACATGGGCGAGACGACCGAGACCTGCTGGCACATCATGAAGGACTTCCTGGCCCCGGCGGTGGTCGGCAAGGAGTGGTCCACCCCCGAGGAGTTCGCCCGGCTCTACCAGCGGACCAAGGGCAACGGCTTCGCCAAGTCGGGCCTGGAGATGGCGGCCTGGGACTTCGCGGCGCGGGCCAACGGCCGCTCGCTGGCGGCCGAGCTGGGCGGCACCCGGCCGGAGATCCTGTCGGGCGTCAGCCTCGGCATCCAGCGCGACCTGGGCAAGCTGGTCGCGACCATCCAGAAATACGTCGACCAGGGCTACCGCCGCGTGAAGATGAAGATCGCGCCGGGCTTCGACGTCGAGCCGGTGCGGGCGGTGCGCGAGCGCTTCCCCGACCTGCCGATCATGGCCGACGCCAATTCCGCCTACACGCTGGCCGACGCCGCGCATCTGCGCCAGCTCGACGCCTTCGGGCTGATGATGATCGAGCAGCCGCTGGAGTGGGACGACATGGTCAACCACGCCGCCCTCCAGACCATGATCGAAACCCCGATCTGCCTGGACGAATCGGTGCGCACCGTGGCCGACGCCCGGCGCATGGTCGACACTGGCGCCGGCAAGGTCATCAACATCAAGGCCCCGCGCGTCGGCGGCTTCGGCGAGGCCAAGCGCATCGCCGAGCTGGCGGCGGCCAACGGCATCGGCGTGTGGTGCGGCGGCATGCACGAGTTCGGCATCGGCCGCGCCGGTGCGGTGGCGCTGTGCAGCCTCGCCGCCTTCGACCTGCCCGGCGACATCTCGGGTTCGGACAAGTATTTCGACGAGGACATCGTCGAGCCGGCGATCCTCGCCGAGAAGGGCGCCATCCGCGTCCCCACCGGCCGCGTCGGCCTCGGCTGGGAGCCGGTGGAGGCGCGCATCGCCGCGCGCACCCTGTGCACCGAAGTCATCACCGCCTGACACCCGATCGAAGAATA
This sequence comes from Pseudomonadota bacterium, assembly GCA_023416455.1. Taxonomy (GTDB): domain Bacteria; phylum Pseudomonadota; class Alphaproteobacteria; order Azospirillales; family Azospirillaceae; genus Azospirillum. The sequence goes on from JAEZHQ010000248.1 coordinate 6,181, forward strand.
GGGAGGGACACATCTTGTCGCTTATGCGTTCTGCCGCCTGCGCCGTGACCGTCACGGCCATGGCCGCCCTTGCCGCCACCGCCACGGCCCGCGCGGACTCCCTGGAGGAGCTGGCCCGGAAGGCCGCCTCCGCCGGCCCGATCCTCTGGTACGAGAGCAGCCCGACCGAGGAGATGAAGCCGCTCATCCAGAAGTTCCAGGCGCGCTTCCCGGGCCTGGAGCTGCAACATGTGCGCGACACCGGCGGCAACGCCATGGCCGCCCGCATCATCCAGGAGACCCAGGGCGGCGGCCGCACCGCCGACGTCGCCTCCAACGGCCCGCCCATCCTGATGCAGCTGGCCAAGCGCGACATGCTGGTCGACGTCGACTGGGCCGCGCTGGGGGTGGCCAAGGAGATGGCACCGGCGCCCTACGCGGTTTCCATCGCCGCCTCCGCCTACGTCCTCATCTACAACAACAAGGCGGTGCCGGAGGCCGAGGCCCCGAAGAGCTTCGAGGCCCTGCTGGAGCCGCGCTGGAAGGGCCGCATCGGCCTGTGGAACCGCTCGGAGTCCGAGACCTCGCTGGCCGCGGTGTGGGGCGAGGAGAAGACCACCGACTACATCGGCAAGCTGAAGCAGCAGGACCCGATGCTGTTCCCCAGCTCCTTCCCGATGGTCCAGTCGATGGCCTCGGGCGAGCTGGACGTGGGCTGGGGTGCGGCGCACGCCACCTTGCCGACGGTCCGCAAGGGCGGCCCGATCAGCCTGGTGTTCCCGGACCCGCTGCCGGTCACCACCATCTACACCTTCATCCCCAAGGGCGGACGCAACCCGGACGGCGGCAAGCTGTTCGCGGCCTGGCTGACCACCACCGAGGGGGCGCTGGCCTATGAGGCGGCCACCGGCCGCGGCAACCTGCGCGTTCCGGAGACCAACTACGGCAAGCTGGCGGCCGGCAAGACGATCGCCGAGATCCCGCTGTCCCGCTACGACGACTACGCGCGCATCTACGAAGCCTACAACGCCCTCCTGGCCAAGTAACCGGGACCATGTCCGCAAACATCGCGACGCACTCCCCCGTTTCGGCGGTTCCCGTCCGCCGGAGCGGCCGGAGCTGGACGGACTGGATGCCGACGCTCGCGCTCGGCGCCATCCTCGTCTATCTCGTCATCGCCCCCCTGGCGGCGCTCGTCATCAGCAGCCTGCGGCCGACCGGCTTCCCGCTGGATCCGGGCTGGACGCTGGAGAACTACGTCAAGGCCTACGGCAACGTCGAGTTCCTCAGCCTGCTGTCCAACACGGTGGTGTTCGCCTTCGGCGCGACGGCCGTCGCGGTGTTTACGGCGCTGCTCCTGGCCTGGTCCGTGGAGCGGACGGATGTGCCCGGCCGCGCCGCGTTCCGGGTCATGGTGCTGGTCCCCATCGCGATTCCCCCGCTGCTCCTGGCGCTCGGCTGGGCGCTGCTGGGGAATCCGCGCAACGGCCTGATCAACCAGATGCTGCGGCCCCTCCTCGACGGGCCGCTGCTCAACCCCTACGGGATGACGGGGATGATCCTGGTCCAGGGCCTGTCCCTGGTGCCGACGGCCTTCCTCATCATCGCGCCGACCCTGCGCAACCTCGACCCCAGCCTGGAGGAGGCGGCGCGCGCCTCGGGCGCCGGCTTTCTGAGGGCGGTGACCCGCACCGTGCTGCCGATGATCAGCCCGGCGCTGGCCACCGCCGGCATCATCATCCTGATCGCCTGCTTCGTGCTGTTCGACATTCCGGGCGCGCTCGGCATGCCCTCGCGGATCTACGTGCTCAGCACCCGCGTCTTCTACCTGATGAACAACTCGCCGACCGGCGCCCCGCTCTATGGCGAGGTCAGCGCCCTGGCCATGCTGTTCCTGGCGATGCTTCTGGCCATGGGCTGGGGCTACCGCCGCATGACCGCCCAGTCCCGCCGCTTCGTGACGGTGACCGGCAAGGCGTTCCGGCCGCGCATGTACCATCTGGGCCGCTGGCGGTGGGCCGTCTGCGCGCTCCTCGCCCTCTATGTGCTGGTGGCGTTGCTGCTGCCGCTGGGCGTGCTGGTGTGGATGAGCCTGCTGCCCTATCCGACCGCCCCGACCCTGGACAGCCTCGCCCTGCTCACGCTCGACACCCATGCCGGCCTGTTCGAGAGCGACGTCTTCACCGGCTCCGTCGTCAATTCGCTGGTGGTGGCGGTGGCGGCGGCGACCCTGGTGACGGTCGTCGGCGGGCTGGTGTCCTGGATGGTGGTGCGCTCCCGCCTGCCCGGCCGCGCCGTCATCGACAACCTCGCCTTCATCCCGCTGGCCATCCCGGGGGTGATGATCGGCGTCGCCCTGATCTACGTCTACCTCGCCCTCGGCAGCGCGGTGCCGATCTACGGCACCATCTGGATCATCGTCGCCGGCTACGTGACGCAATATCTGCCCTACGGCTCGCGGCTGGCCGGGAACGTGATGCTCCAGCTCCACGCCGAGCTGGAGGAGGCCGGCCGCACCTCGGGCGCGCCGCCGTTCAAGGTCCTGCTGCGCATCACCCTGCCGATCGTCCTGCCCGCCCTGCTCGGCGTCTGGGTCTGGGTCGCCTCGCACGCCCTGCGCGAGCTGTCCACCGCGCTGATGCTGCAAGGCTACGACAACGCGGTCGTCACCACCCTGCTGTGGGACGCCTGGGCCGGCGGCGACGTCACACGCTCCGCGGCGATCGGCGTCTGGCTGATCATCGGCACCTCCAGCCTGCTGCTGCTGTGGCAGGCGGTGGCCCGCCTGACCACCCGCACCCCCTCGAACTGAATCCCTCACGGAAGACGCCCCATGCCCTTCATCCAAGTCATGCTGACCGAAGGCCGCAGCCTCGCCCAGAAGCGCGACCTCATCGCCTCCCTCACCCGGGAGACCGCCCGTGCGGCCGGTTGCAGCGAAAGCTCGGTGCAGATCGTCATCACCGACGTCGCCCGCACCGACTGGGGCTCGGGCGGCCTGAATCTGGACGACAAGGCGGCCGCCAAGGCCGCCGACCTGGACGACAAGGCGGCCGCCAAGGCCGCCGGCCTGGACGACAAGGCGGCCGCCAAGGCCGCCGCCGCGCCGCCGCCCGCCCCTCGTTGACGGCGCTCCCGGACGGGGCGCCTCTCAGGAAGTGAGAGAGAGAATGCTAGAGGTCGAAAATCTTCAGCTGACCTACCGGTCGGGGAACCTGTCCCATTACGCCCTCAAGGGCGTCTCTCTCTCGGTGGAGCGGGGCGAGTTCTTCACGCTGCTGGGGCCGTCGGGCTGCGGAAAGACCACCTGCCTGCGCAGCATCGCCGGCCTGGAGATCCCGGATTCCGGCCGCATCGTCATCGACGGCACCACCGTCTTCCGGGACGGGGCGAGCGTCCCGACCGAACGGCGCGACATCGCCATGGTCTTCCAGTCCTACGCGGTGTGGCCGCACATGTCGGTGGCGCAGAACGTCGCCTTCCCGCTGGAGATGGCCCGCGTCGGCCGCGCCGAGCGCGACGAGCGGGTGCGCAAGGCGCTGGCCATGGTCGGGCTGGAGGCTTACGCCGACCGTTCGGCGACGATGCTGTCGGGCGGCCAGCAGCAGCGCGTGGCGCTGGCCCGCGCGCTGGTCAAGAACGCCAAGCTGATCCTGCTGGACGAGCCGCTGTCGAACCTCGACGCCAAGCTGCGCGACCAGATGCGCGTCGAGCTGCGCGAGCTGCAACAGCGCATCGACACCACGGCGATCTACGTGACCCATGACCAGGACGAGGCGATGTCGATGTCCGACCGCGTCGCCCTGATGCGCGGGGGGGAGCTGGTCGAACTCGGCAACCCGGCCGAGCTGTACCTGCGCCCGCACCACCGCTTCACCGCGGAGTTCCTCGGCCAGGCGACCTTCCTGCCGGCCCGCTTCGAGCGCGACGAGGAGCGGGGGGCGGTCTTCTCCACCCCGCTCGGCTCCGTGCTCACCACCCAGCGCCGCTACGGCGACGCGCCGGGCCACACCCTGGCGGTGCGGCCGGAGCACGTCCATCTGGGCACCGCCGACGAGCTGCCGGACGGGCTGGACGCGACCATCCTGACGCGCATCTTCTCGGGCCGCATGCTCGAATATGTGGTGCGCATCGGCGACACCGTGCTGCCGGCCCACGCCACCTCGCGCGCGCTGCTTCCGGTCGGCGCCCAGGTGAAGGCGTCGGTCGCCGCGGAGAACTGGATCGTTCTTGAGGACTGATGCGGACGGCGCCTGAAGGCGTCGTCCGCATCACCCTCTCGATCAATGCTATCGCATTGATCTGTCGGGTTTTACCGGCGGCGCTCAATGGAAGTGTTCATGCGCCGCCGGTATGAGGTGCTCGCTATTCCTTGAGGACCCGGGTCCTCGCTTTTCTCTGGCAGACGGCCGCGCCCGAGGGGCGGGCCGAGGGGAGCATGTTGTCATGACGGCACAAGAGACCGGCGCGGCGGCGGACGCCATGATCGTCGAGAAGGACGTTTTCGTCACCATGCGCGACGGCGTGCGCATCGCCACCGACGTCTACCGTCCCGAGGGCGCCGGGAAGGTCCCGGCGCTTCTGGCGCTCGGCCCCTACGGCAAGGAGCTTCAGGCGCTGTCGCTGACGCTGCCGCCGCAGGCCCGCCCGAGCCCGCTGTGGGACGGCTGCATCGAGGCCGGCGACATCCGCCGCATCGTCAAGAACGGCTACGCCCACATCATCGCCGACGTCCGCGGCACCGGCCAGTCGGAAGGCGAGCTGTGCGGCAACTACAACACCGGCGGCCACGGCGAGGGCCAGGACATCTACGACCTGGTGGAATGGATCGCCGCCCAGCCCTGGTGCAGCGGCAACGTCGGCATGGTCGGCATCTCCTACTACGCCTCGGTCCAGATCCTGGGCGCCGCCGAGAACCCGCCCCACCTGAAGGCGATCTTCTGCAACGGCGGCCATTTCGACCTCTACGAGCTGGCCTACCACGGCGGCATCCTGTGGTTCATGCCGCGCGCCTCGCGCGAGGGCCGCGGCGGCGACAGCGGCATCGCCGTGCGCCAGGTCGTCTCGCGCACGCTGCGCGACACCCCGCCGGAGGAGCTGAAGGCGCGCATCGCCGAGCGGCTGGCCGACCCCGACGTCGCCAACTGGCCGAACCTCGTGCATCTGGTCAACTACCCCAAGACGCGCGAGCTTTATTTCGACTTCGTGATGAACCCGACCAACGGACCCTTCTACGAGAAGAACGCGCCGCTGGCCAAGGCCCGCGAGGTGACCATCCCGACCTACATCCAGACCAAGTGGGGGCGCGGCTGGACGGTCGAGGGCCACATCAACACCTACCACGCCCTGAAGGGGCCGAAGAAGCTGGACCTCCAGCCGCTGCCGCCGATGCAGGAGCGGCCCTTCCATGAATCCCACGAGGAGATGTTCCGCTGGTACGACTACTGGCTGAAGGGCATCGACAACGGCATCATGGACGAGCCGCCGGTCAGCGTCTTCGTCGAGGGCAAGCGCGCCTGGCGCAAGGCCGACCAGTGGCCGCTGCCCGAGCGGCGGCTGACCGAGTTCTACCTGCGCCCGCGCGGCCGCCTGTCGCAGACCCCGGAAGCCCTGCCGCCCGCCAGCGCGCCGCCCGACGGCTTCTACCAGGCGCCGATGACGGTGACCGCGACGGTCGAGACGCTGACCTGGACGACCCCGGCCTTCGAGGAGCCGGTCGAGATGACCGGGTCGGGCGCCTTCCACGTCTTCATGTCGATCGACAGCGACGACACCAACCTGATCGCCAAGCTCTACGACGTCGCGCCCAACGGCGCCCGCCAGCTCGTCACCTCGGGCTACCTGAAGGCGTCGCACCGCGAGCTGGATCCGGAGAAGTCGCGCCCCGACGCGCCCTTCCACCCGCACACCCGCGCGGTGCCGGTCCCGCCGGGCGAGATCATCGAATACGCGGTCCTGCTCTACCCCTTCTCCAACCAGTTCAAGCCCGGCCACCGCATGGAGCTGGTGCTGTCCTGCAACGAGTCCTTCGTGGACTCCCACGCCGCCCTGCTGCCGCCCGACAGCTACCACCTGCCGAGCGGCCGTGCGGTGAGCCACAGGATCCACCGCGACTCCGCGCACCCGTCGCGGCTCGTGCTCCCGGTGATCCCGTGACGCCGCGCCACGCCGCCGAGGCGTGACGGGGTGAGCGGGGCGGCCGGCCGGCTTCGGCGGGCCGCCCGCCCCGGTGATCGGCATATCCTCCCCCACTTGCCCTCCCCGGCCGGCGCCGGGGAGGGTTCTTTTTGATTTCCCTCTTGCGCAAGGCGGGCCGTCCACACAGGGTCGAGCATCCAACCTGCCGGTCTTGGCAGGTCCGGCTGCGCCTCTCAGAAGTCGGATCATCGACAGCGCCGCCGGTTCTTCAGGAGGGTGGCGCTGAGCAGGTGGGGCTCAGCCGAACCAGGCCGCCGCCCCATAATGTCCGGGATTTTGCGAGTGCCGCGCCGCGGTTTGGCATTCCGGTGCTCCGGCCGGCGGAGTTCCTGCGAGGAGGTGCGACATGAGCAAGGCGACCTATCCCCTGAAGCTGCCCGCGTCCGTCAAGGATGCCGCTGCCCGGCTGGCCCGTGAGGACGGGGTTTCGCTCAACCAGTGGATCGCCGCGGCGGTCGCGGAGAAGGTCGGCGCCGTCGAGACGGCCGCCGCCTTCCTGAAGGACCGGGCCGGCAATGCGACCGGTGCAGGCTTGCGGTCCTTTCTGGATCGGGTGCCCAACGCGCCGCCCGCGCCGGGCGATGAATTGGACGCGTGACCACCCCGTCCAGAAAAGGGGGCGAGCGATGATGAACGAGGCGAGTGCCGACGTTCTGCGCTTCTTGTCCCACCTCGACCATGAATGGGGTCCGGTGGCGACAGCACGGAACCTTGTGCGTTGGTGATCGCTTGCCGGGATGCCGGATCCCGGTGAGCAGACGGGGACGCGGTGAGCCTGCGGCCCCCCTCCTGCGGCGTCCGGCGGCGCGGCCCGTGCCGCCGCCGGACGGGATTCCGGGCGGCCTATCCCTTGACCGTGTGGAGCGGCTGCGGGCCGCCGCCCTGGGTGCGCGGGCGGTCCGGCTCCTCCTCGGTCAGGGGGGCGCAGGCGACCATGGTGGCCCGCGACCGCAGGGTCAGGCGCTGGTACTCGGCGGTGCCCTCGGCCTTCCAGGCGATCTCCTCCGCGCTCAGCTCGCGGACCAGCTTGGCCGGCAGGCCGGCGGCCAGCGTGCGCGGCGGCACGACGAAGCCGGCCTTGACGAAGGCCATGGCGGCGACGATGGCCTCCTCGCCGATCACCGCGCCGTCCATCACCACCACATTCATGCCGACCAGCGCGCCGCGCTTCACGACGCAGCCGTGCAGCACGGCGCCGTGGCCGACGTGGCCGTCCGCCTCGACCACCGCGTCCTGGCCGGGGAAGGCGTGCATGGTGCAGTTGTCCTGCACGTTGCTGCCCGCCTCCAGCAGGATGCGGCCGAAGTCGCCGCGCAGGCTGGCGCAGGGGCCGACGTAGCAGCCGGCCCCCACGACGACGTCGCCGATCAGCACGGCGGAGGGGTGCACGAAGGCGGTGGGGTGGACCACCGGCACCACCCCGTCGATGGCGTAGACGGTCGGGCGGGGCAGCGTCATGCGGCCACCGGCACGCGCGTCTGCACCACGCGGAAGCGGCCGGCCACGAAGGCGAGGTCGCACAGCGCCGCGTTGCAGGCCGGGTTGGCCCCGGTTCCGTGGAAGTCGCTGAAGGCCGCCGACTGGTTGACGAAGACCCCGCCGGTGAGGTTGACCGACAGCGCCACCCCGGCCTCGGTGAAGGTCTCGCGGGCCCGCTCGACCACCGCGGGATCGCTGGAGTAGAGCGCGGCGGTCAGGGCGCCCTTGCCGCGGGCCAGCGCGGCGGCGCGGGCCAGCGCGTCGGCCGTGTCCTCCACCCGCACCACCATCGCGATCGGGCCGAACAGCTCGCGTCCGTAGACCGCCTCGTCCCCGGCGTCGAGCACCAGGAGCAGCGGCGTGCGCACCCGGGCGCCGGGGAAGGCGGGATGGTCGATCCGGCGCGAGGCCAGGGCGACGGCGCCCAGATCGTGGGCCTTCTCCAGCCGCTCCAGCGTGGCGTCGGACTGGATGGCGCCCAGCACCTCCACCGCTTTGGCGGGATCGGAGAGGAAGCGGTCCAGCCCGCCGGCGAGCGCCCGGACGACCTCGTCGAAGCCCATCCGCGCGTCGCCGGCGCCGATGCCGTCCTTGGGCACGAAGATCACCTGCGGCGTCGTGCACATCTGGCCCGAATAGAGCGACAGCGCGAAGGCCAGGTTGCGCACCATGCCCTTCGGGTCGTCGGTGGAATCGATGGTCACCGTGTTCACCCCCGCCTTTTCGGTGAAGACCTGGGCTTGGCGGGCGTTCTGTTCAAGCCAGTCGCCGAACTCGCTCGATCCGGTGAAGTCGATCAGCGCCACCTCCGGCCGCAGGGCCAGCTCCCGGGTGACCGGGGCCTCGGCGCTGTCGGCGGCCAGAGTGACGAGATTGGGGTCGAGGCCAGCCTCGGCCAGCACCGCGCGGCAGACCTCGACCGTGATGGCGAGCGGCAGGATGGCCGCCGGGTGCGGCTTCACCACCACCGCGTTGCCGGTCACCAGGCTGGCGAACAGGCCGGGATAGCCGTTCCAGGTCGGGAAGGTGGCGCAGCCGACGGTCACCGCGACGCCGCGCGGCACCACCTCGAAGACCTTGTCCATGACCAGCGGCGGGTTCTTGCCCTGCGGCTTCTCCCAGCGCGCGGCGGGAACCTGGTCGGTCATCGCCTTCCAGCCGTAGGTCACCGCCTCCAGCCCGCGGTCCTGGGCGTGCGGGCCGCCGGCCTGGAAGGCCATCATGAAAGCCTGCCCGGTGGTGTGCTGGACGGCGTTGGCGATCTCGAAGGAGCGCCGGTTGAGCCGCGCCAGGATCTCCACGCAGACGCCGGCGCGGCCGTCCGGGCCGGCCTTGCGCCAAGCGGGCATGGCCGCCCGCGCGGCGGCCAGGAGCGCGTCGAGGTCGGGGGCCGGGTAGGTGATGCCGAGGGCGAAGCCGTAGGGCGAGCGCTCGCCGCCGACACGGCCGCCGCCGCCCGGCTGGTCGAGCGGGAAGGGCTGGTCCAGGCGGGCCTTGAAGGCGGCCTCGCCGTCGGCCGCCGCGGTCTCGCCATAGGCGCGCGGGCTCGGCATCTCGGCGAAGGGCGACCAGTAGCCGCGGCTGCGCGCCGCCGCCACGGCCTGGTCCAGGGTGGGGCGATGGCGCTCGAACAGCTCTTGCGGGGTCATGACGGGCGTCTCCTCCTCAATTCCTTGGTCTTGGTTGGTTGGTTGGTTGGTTGGTTGGTCGTTTCTGTGTTCGTTCGTTCGTTCGGTCCGGGTTCCGGCCGCGCGCCGCCGCCGGACGTCTCAGGGGCCGGCATCGAGCAGCCGGACCCAGCCGCGCAGCCAGGCCAGCGCGTCCTCGTCGGGAAGCGGCTGCCGGCAGGCGTCGATCTCCAGCCGCTCGCCGAGGCGGCGGGCGCCCAGCCGGCGCAGCGCCTCGTCGAGCCGCCGGCCGGCCAGGCAGAAGGTCTCGCCGTAGGTGCGGTCGCCGAGCGCGATCACGCCGTAGCGCAGGCCGGACAGGTCGGGCCGGCGCTCGTCCAGGCTGCGGGCGAAGGGGGCGATGTTCTCCGGCCAGTCGCCGAGGCCGTGGGTGGAGGTGCAGACCAGGAGGACGTCGCGCCGGTCCAGGCGCAGGCCCGCGCAGTCGCGGTCCGGCGCCAGCTCCACGCGGTGGCCGGCGCGCAGCAGCGCCTCGCGCACGCCGTCGGCCACCAGCCGGGCGTTCCCCGATTCCGAACCGACGACGATCAGGATCTCTGCCATGGCGCGGACCTTACACCAGCCCTCGAAACTGATGATACTGATTTCTGGAATATGAGAAGAAATCTGTATCTCTTTTGGGAAAACCCTCCGCCGGCCCCCGCCGCATCCCCGCTTCCCTCATCCGATTGGGCAGGGGGGCGGGGGATTTTGGCCCTTGCCCGGCCCGGGGCGGCGATGACATATTACATACCATAAAAACAAGACCACTCATCTGTATCATGATGAACGGCTGTGTCACGACGAACGGACCCGCGGCGCGCGCCGGCGGGGCGTCGGGCCGGGAAGCGTGCGGACGGGCGGCCTTGATCCAGGGAGCCTCGCCAGGGGTCCCGCAAAAAAGGAAGACCAGGGAATGGAAACGCACGGCCACGAGGGCGGGACTCCGCCGACGGGCTCCTCCGACATCCTTTGCACGGTCGCCGACGGCGTGGCGACGCTGACGCTGAACCGGCCGGACAAGCTCAACAGCTTCACCAGCGCCATGCACGCCCAGCTGCGCGAGGCGCTGGCCGGCGTCGCCGCCGACCGTTCGGTGCGCTGCCTGCTGCTGACCGGGGCCGGGCGCGGCTTCTGCGCCGGGCAGGACCTGTCCGACCGCGCGGTGGCGCCGGGCGAGGCGGTGCCGGACCTCGGCCACTCCATCGAGACCAACTACAACCCGCTGGTCCGCGCCCTGCGCGCCCTGGAGATGCCGGTTGTGGCGGCGGTCAACGGGGTGGCGGCGGGGGCCGGGGCGAACATCGCGCTGGCCTGCGACCTCGTGCTGGCCGGCCGCTCGGCCAGCTTCGTCCAGGCTTTCTGCAAGCTGGGGCTGGTGCCCGATTCGGGGGGCACCTGGTTCCTGCCGCGGCTGGTCGGCACCCAGCGCGCCATGGCGCTCGCCATGCTCGGCGAGAAGGTGACGGCCGAGGAGGCCGAACGGCTCGGCATGATCTGGAAGGTGGTGGACGACGCCGAGCTGATGCCGACCGCCCGGGCGCTGGCCCGCCATCTGGCCACCCAGCCGACCCGCGGGCTGGCCTTGATCAAGCAGGCCATCCACGCCTCGGCCACCAACGGCCTCGACGCGCAGCTCGACCTGGAGCGCGACCTCCAGCGCGCCGCCGGCCGCACCGCCGACTACCGGGAGGGGGTCGCCGCCTTCCTGGAGAAACGCGCCCCCCGGTTCGAGGGCCGGTGATGCCGCAGCCGCACCGCCCGTCTCCCCTCCCGCCCCCCGGGCCGGCTCTGGAGACGGCGGCGCCCGTGGCCGTGGTCGGCTGCGGCGCCATGGGCGCTGGCATCGCCCAGGTCGCGGCCGCCGCCGGCCACCCCGTGCTGCTGTTCGACGCCCGGCC
>JAEZHQ010000287.1 GCA_023416455.1 Pseudomonadota bacterium
GAGCAGGGTCGCTCCCGCCCGCACGGCGGCGAGGCCGTCCTTCATGTGGATGGTGCGCAGGGTCAGCCCGGTGTCGAGGCCGCCGTCGAAGCCGATGCGGCCGAAGGCGCCGCCGTACCAGCGGCGCGGCGAGCGCTCGGTGTCCTCCAGGAACTGCATGGCCCGGCGCTTCGGCGCGCCGGTGACGGTCACCGCCCAGCAATGGGTCAGGAAGGCGTCGAGCGCGTCGAAGCCCGCGCGCAGCCGGCCCTCCACATGGTCCACCGTGTGGATCAGGCGGGAATACAGCTCGATCTGCCGCCGCCCGATCACACGGACCGAGCCCGGCTCGCAGACCCGCGCCTTGTCGTTGCGGTCGACGTCGGTGCACATGGTCAGCTCCGCCGCGTCCTTGGCCGAGTTCAGGAGGCGCAGGATCTGGGCGGCGTCGCCGGCGGCGTCCGTCCCGCGCGCCACGGTGCCGGAGATCGGGCAGGTCTCGACCCGCCGGCCGGCAACCCGCACGTACATCTCCGGGCTGGCGGCGACCAGGAACTCGCCCTCGCCCAGGTTGACCAGCGCCTCGTAGGGGGCCGGGTTGGCCCGACGCAGGCGCCGGAACACGGCCGACGGGGTGTCGGCGCAGGGTTCGGCGAAGGTCTGTCCGGGCACCACCTCGAACAGGTCGCCGCGGCGGAAGGCGGCCTTGGCCGCCTCGACGACCCTCTGGTAATCGCCCGGCGCGTGGTCGGCCGCCGCCGCCGCGTTGGTCTGCGGGCGGTAGGCGGCGGCGGCGCCGGCGCGCGGCAGCCCGGCGGTCGTCGCCTCCCCCGCCCCGGCGGCCGCATGGGCGAAGTCGTAGGAGAAGCGCCGCGCCACCCCGGCGACCGGATCGACCGCCACCAGCGCGTCCGGCAGGTAGAGGACGAGGTCGCGCTGGTCGTCCGGCCGCTCCAGCCGCCGCCGGATCGCCTCGAACTGGAAGGCGAGATCGTAGCCGAAGGCCCCGTAAAGGCCGAGCAGCGGGTCGTCGGACGCCCCGAACAGCGTGCACAGGCCGCGCAGCGCCGCGAAGACGGAGGGCTGGCGGCTGCGCTCCTCCTCGGCGAAGGCGCCGGCCGGCTGGCGCACCAGCGCGGTGACGCGGGCGGGAGCGGCCTCCACGGCGGCCAGCGCGTCCAGCGCCCGCAAGGCCGCCGCCACCGCCGGCAGAAGCACCCGGCCGCGCGCGTTGAGGGCGTCGATCCGCAGCCCGCGCCCCCGCGCGGCGATCGCCAGCGGCGGGTCGGTGAAGCCCAGCGCGAAGCGGCGGTAGCGGCCGGGCGCCTCCACCCCGCAGCCGAACAGCAGGCCGCGGCGGCGGTCGAGCGCGTCGAGGAGGGGGTCGAGCGCGCCGTCGGGATCGAGCGCCTCGGCGGTCCGCAGGACGGTCAGGCCGCCCAAACTGCGGTAGGTCAGGGGACGGAGGTGGCGCGGGTCGGCGAGGAAGGCGGGAGGAAGCATGGCGGGGGTCTCCGGGGCTCTGGTGTCGGAAACGGACACCCGGAGACCCGGAACGCCCCCTGACTCCCACCCCTGATTCCCGACCGTGGAAAACCGATGTGGAAAAGGCCGCCCCGGAACCCCCGGGCGGCCTTCGTTCGGTTCACGCGCTCACGCGCGACGGCTGGCCGGCCCGGTCAGTCGGGCCACCACCAGCGGTGCGGGGACAGGGTCCGCGCCGGGATACCGGGCGGACGGGAGGGCGGGAACGCGGTCATGCCCCGATCCCGCCACAGAGGACGCGGCCTTGTCAAGCGTCCCCTTGCGGCCAAGCCTGCGCGGCTGCCCCGGCGAACCCGCCGCCGCGGCCCGCCCCCGCCACGGGAAAATGCCGGCGCCTGTACGCGCGAAGCCTTGCCGCGGGCAGGACTTTGCACCACGCTCAATGGTCGTCGAGGGACGCCGGAGGCGGTCCGCCCGCTCCCCCGTGCCGTTCCGCCGCCGTGGCTGCACCAGAATGGAGGGAGGACATGACCACCGTCGCCGAACTTCTGAACCGCAAGGGCCGCAACATCGTCTCCATCCTGCCGTCGGAGAGCATCGAGAACGCCGCGCGCATGCTGACCGAGAAGCGCATCGGCGCCGTGGTGGTGCGCGACCGCCGCGGCAAGCTGATCGGAATCCTGTCCGAACGCGACATCGTCCGCGCCATCGCCGCCCGCGGCGAGGAGGCGCTGGCGGCCAGGGTCGAGGATCTGATGACCAAGGAGGTCAAGACCTGCCGCCCGACGGAGACGGTCAAGGACCTGATGCACATGATGACGATGCGCCGCCACCGCCATGTGCCGGTGTGCGACGAGGCGGGCGACCTCGTCGGGGTCGTCTCCATCGGCGACGCCGTCAAGGCCCGGCTGGACGAGCAGGCCCACGAGGTCGCGGTGCTCCGCGATCTGACCTTGGTGCGCTGACCGGAGCGCTGGGCGCCGCCCCTCCCCACCACCGGCGGGGCACCTCCGGCCGGCCCGGCGCCCGGCCGGCCGGAGGCTCCCGGACCCCGACGGGGTTCCCCGTCGGAGCCGGCCCGGGCACCGGCACCACCTTCGAACGGAGATCCCGCCTCCGCCGTCCTCGCCGCGCGGGCGGACGGGTGGCCCGGAGGAGGCCCGGATTGGCGCTAACACGTCTCCGCACCCTGAAATGCGGCGGCGGGAAGCGGATATTCGGCTCCACGCAGGAGCCCGAAGCCGCCGGACCCGTCCATGCCCCGACGCTATCCCAGTCACCTGAAATTCCTGATCGTCGACGAAAATCCACTCCTCCAGCGGGCGCTGAAGGACATGCTGGGGATGTGGGGGGTCGGCCAGGCCATGCACGCCGCCGACGGGCGGGAGGCCAGGGATCTGCTGCGGTGCGAGCCCTGCGACCTGCTGGTCACCGACTGGCGCGCGGGGCCGGCCGGCGGCGCGTGGCTGGTCGACTGGGTGCGCCGGTCGCCGGAAAGCCCGCGCTCCGACATGCCGATCATCGTGCTGGTCGCCAGCGCCGACCTCGCCACCGTGCGCGCCGCCTGGGATGCCGGCGCGGATTCGGTTCTGGCCAAGCCGGTGTCGGCCGCCGTCGTCGCCCAGCGCATCGAAACCGTGCTGAGCCGCCCCCCGCGCTTTCCCGGCGCCGCCGACCCTGCCCCCGGCGCCGCCGACCCTTCCGCCCGCGGCGCGCCCGCCCGGCC
>JAEZHQ010000323.1 GCA_023416455.1 Pseudomonadota bacterium
GCGAAATGGCGGAACTATGGGCTTTGAATGCAAAAGGGTGTCGTTGTATGCTTCTGCTCGCCAAATATTTGGCACATTATAAAAAGGATTCCTCAGATGAGCGATCTCTCCATTTACGAGCGCCAAGAGTTCGGAAAGCCCCTCGGTTTCGGTCTCAAGACCGCTCTGCTGGTCATCGATTTCCAGGTTGGATTCACCCGCGAGGATGCGTTCGGCGGCTTCAACATCAACGCCTCCATCGCCGCGACGGAAAAGCTGCTGAAGGTCGCGCGGGCGGTGGAGATGCCGATCGCCCATGCCTGCTTCATCGCCTCCGGCGCGGTCGGCGGCGTCGGCCCCTTTGGCGAGAAGGTTCCGAACCTGCTGAAGCTGACGGCGGACGCGCCCGACACCGCCTTCGTTCCGTCCATCGCGCCGCAGGACGGCGAATTCGTCGTGCGCAAGCAGCATGCGTCCGCTTTCTTCGGCACCGCGCTGGCTCCCTGGTTGCAGGCCAACGGTGTGGACACGCTGCTGATCGCGGGCTGCACCACGTCGGGCTGCGTGCGCGCCAGCGTGGTCGACGCCTCCGCCCACGGCTTCCGCCCGGTGATCGTCGAGGATTGCGTCGGCGACCGCGCCGAAGGCCCGCACAAGGCCAACCTGTTCGACATGCGCCAGAAATACGCCGACGTGCTGTCGTTGGAGGCGGTGGCCGCCCATTTCGGCCAATCCGCCGCTCTCTGACCCCGACAACGCGCCCGCGTCAACACCCGACACACCGGGGCGGCCAAACCGCCGCCCCGGCGCTACGAATGGAAGGCAGCAGCATGACCACTCTTTCGGCAACGTCTTCGGTTCCACCGGTTGCGGGGGGCTGCGAGACGGACACCGCCGCCTGTCTGGATCGGATCGAACGCCTGAACCCGACCGTGAACGCGGTCCTGACCGCCGATGCCGAGGAGGCCATGGCGCAGGCCCGCGCGGTGGACCGGCTGCGGGCCGCGGGCGAATGGCCGGGTTTGCTGGACGGCCTGTCCGTCACCATCAAGGACTGCTTCGAGCTGGCCGGTCGGACAACCAGCTACGGTTCCATCGGCTTTGCCCGCCTCGGCCAAAGGGACGCCACCATCGTCAAGCGGCTGCGCGCCGCCGGTGCGGTCATCGTCGGGCGCAACAACCTCAGTGAATTCTGTCTCGGCTCGACCAATCAGAACGAACATCACGGCTCGTGCCGCAATCCGTGGGACATCGCGCGGGTGCCCGGCGGATCGAGCGGCGGTTCGGCCTCGGCGGTGGCGGCCGGTCTGTCGCGCGTGTCCATCGGCACCGACACGGGTGGCTCGATCCGCATTCCGGCGGCGCTGTGCGGCGTGGTCGGCCTGCGCCCGAGCGTCGGACGGGTGCCCAACACCGGCACCATCGAATGCAGCGTGGATTTCGACACCATAGGGCCGCTTGCCTGTTCCGTGACCGATGTCGCCCGCGCCTTTGCTGCGATCGCGGGCTATGACCCGGCGGACCCCAATTCGGTCGACCGCCCCTTGGGCAATTTCCTGCCGACACTGAAGGACGGCGTGTCCGGCGTCCGCATCGGCTTGCCGCGCAATTTCTACTTCGAGGATGTGCAGTCCGGCGTCGCCGCCCGCGTCCGTGAAGCCGCCGCCGTTCTGGAGCGCGCCGGGGCCACGCTGGTCGACATCACCATCGACGGGGCGGAGGCGGCTCAGGCCCGCACCGGCTTCTCGTTGCTGGTCGCGGACATGGCGCAGTATCACCTGGACAAGATCCGGTCCGCACCCGAGGCCATCGGTCCCGAAGTGCTGCGCCGCCTCAAGCTCGGCCTGCCGGTCAGCGGTGTCGAATACGCCGAATCGCGGCGCTGGCTGGCGGCGTGGAAGCTGCGGTTCCGCGCGCTGTTCGAAACGGTGGATCTGATCCTGACGCCGACCTCCCCGGTCGTCGCTCCGCGCATCGACGATGCCGCCGACATGATCGCGGCCACCAAGGCGGTCAGCCGCTTCACCTACGGCTTCGGTGCCTTGGGCCTGCCCGCCATGAGCGTCCCCTGCGGCTTCGATTCCAACAGGATGCCGGTCGGGATGCAGCTTGTCGGGCGCTGGTTCGACGATCCGCTGGTTCTGCGTGCCGGTGCCGCCTTCCAGGCCGCCACCGATCATCACCGGCAACGCCCGCAGCTGTAAGTCCGGCACCCCGCCCAGCGCCTTGAGAAGGGATCCCGCATGGAACCGTTTCAACTCACCGCCAGCGCCGCTGCGCACCGCATACGCGAAGGCCGTCTGACCAGCGAAGCCCTGGTTCGCTCCTGCCTGGAGCGGATCGAGGCCCGCGACCCCGACGTCCGCGCCTGGATTCACGTCGATCCCGCCCGCGCCC
Organism: Pseudomonadota bacterium; assembly: GCA_023416455.1. Taxonomy (GTDB): domain Bacteria; phylum Pseudomonadota; class Alphaproteobacteria; order Azospirillales; family Azospirillaceae; genus Azospirillum. The sequence goes on from JAEZHQ010000323.1 coordinate 2,377, forward strand.
TCGCCGCCGCCCGCGACGCCGACAAACGCGCGGCCACCGGCCCGCTGCACGGCATCCCGTTCGGGGTCAAGGACGTGATCGACACCGCCGATCTGCCGACCACCCACAATTCCCCGATCTTCCAGGGCCACCGGCCGGCGCGCGACGCCGCCTGCGTTTCGATCACCCGCAGCGCGGGCGGCATCCTGCTCGGCAAGACCGACACCGTCGAATTCGCGTCCGGCGGACGCAAGGCGGCAACCCGCAACCCCGCCAATCTCGCCCACACGCCCGGCGGCTCATCGTCGGGATCAGGGGCGGCGGTCGCCGATTTCCATGTGCCGCTGGCCTTCGGCACGCAAACGGGCGGCTCCCACATCCGCCCTGCCTCTTTCAACGGCATCTATGGTTTCAAGCCGACCTGGGGCGTCGTCAGCCGGGAAGGCATGAAGCATTACGCGGTGTCCCTCGATACGCTCGGGTGGTATGGCCGCTGCGTGGACGATCTGGCGCTGCTGGCCGAAGCGTTCCAACTGGAGGGCTTCGGTCCGGGTGCGGAACCCGCCGCGACGCCTCCGGTCGCCTCCTTGCGGGTTGGGCTGTGCCGGTCGCCCGTGTGGTCGAACATCGAACCGGCGGGCGAAGCCGCCCTGATGCTCGCCGCAAAGCGTCTGGAAGAGGCCGGCGCGACGGTGGTGCCTTTCGAGTTGCCGGAAGAGTTCGCCTCCCTCGCCGAAATCCAGGAGATCATCCGCTTCGGCGAAGGGCGCGCGTCCTTCCTGGACATCCATCTCACCGACCGCCACCGTCTGCACAAGGATCTCGCCTATCATTGCGAGGAAAACCACGGCATCAACAGCCGGATCCTGACCGAAGCCTACGATGTCGCCGGGCATTGCCGCGCCCGTTTCGCCAGCCTGTTCGAGTCGATCGACGTCATCCTGACCCCGGCGGCCCCCGGTGAAGCGCCGGAAGGATTGCACACCACCGGCAACCATATTTTCAACGGCATCTGGACGGTGTTGCACACCCCCTGCCTTGCCATGCCCTGCGCCAAGGGACCGCGCGGTCTTCCGGTCGGGGTGCAGTTCGTGGCTCCGCGTTTCCACGACGCCGCCCTGCTGTCCATGGCCAACGCCATCGCGCCGGTGGTCGCACCGTAAATCCGTCGCTGATCCCCGCCACCCGGTCCGCAACGGCCGGTCCCATGCCCGCCTCTCCGTGCCAAAGGCACAGAAAACCCACAGCGGATCAGCGGGTTTCCGAAGGGGTGTTCATCGGATGAGGATTCCGGAAACCGCGCGCCGTGCGTTTCCTTCCGAAACACACGGCGCTCCGGTCTTTCTACCAGCGGATTCATACCGGCGGCGCATGAACACTTCCATTGAGCGCCGCCGGTATCACGCTTGGGATTTGTTCCGATTCCGCGCGATCCTGTTCAATTCTCACTTGATCATCGAGAATGGCGCCGCACGCAGGATCTTGGTCGATTCGTGGATCACGATGTCGCTGTCATCCGGCGGCCAGATGTTCTTGGCCGCCGCCGCCTCCTGAACGGCCGTGCGCTCGTCGAGGCTCTTGTAGGACCAGATGTCCATCCATTGATTGAGTTCGCCGATATCGGATGCGAACACGCCGGCCGACGGTGACAGAGCGGCGCGCGCCGGGAACCTTTCTTTCCAGCGTTCCGCCATGACCGGTATCGTGAAGGCTTTCAGCGTCCGGATGCGCATCTCGAAAAAGGGTCCGTCGTTCGACGGAGCCAGCGGAACGCCGAACGGCATCGCATCGAACAGCTCCGACCGCATCTCGGCGATGAACGGGCCGTTGTCGGGCGGCCAGATGCCGGCCTTGACCGCTTCGGCGCGAATCTTGGACCGCTCCTGGACGTTCTCGTAGGGCCACACATGGACGACCTGGTTGAGCGGGCCGATCTCGGTGAACCAGAAGGCCGCCATCGGCGACAGCCGCTCCCGCCGCGGCAGGGCGTCGCCGAAGCGCTTCAGGAACTCCGGGAGCGTTCCGGGGTGCAGCCGGTAGGTGCGAAACTCGTAGATCATTGGATATGCCTTCATGAATCAACGCAACTGGCAACGCAACTGGCCTGGCCCCTGCCAAGCGCCACTTCCGTGATGTGCAGTCCGGCCGGCGTCCGGCGCGAGGGGAAGCGGTCCTTCAGCCGTGCCTCGTGAACGGGAATGACCCGCCGCGCCTCGCCGCCGACCTTGCCGAGCATCTCGTGGGTGGCGAGGAGAAGATTGGTCTGGCTGCCGGTCGCGAGGCCGATCGGCTGGTAGGAGGGATCGTTCTCGTCGTCGCCGACGAGATTTTCGAAGCGGTAGACGAGGTCGCCGGCCAGGATCCAGCCGTCGGACGTCTCGCGCTTGCCGTCGTTGCGCACGAGGACGTACTGGCAGCCGGCCGTGTGCGTGTCGTGCGCGGGAAAGAGATCGATGCCCGGCAGCACGTCTTCGCGGGCGCCGTCCACGCAGACCAGCCGCCCCTCGCGGGCGAGGCTGACCGCGCGCATGACGTCGTTGGCGTCGATGGCGGCCGTCAGCCAGCGGAACTTCCGGTCGAGCGCCATCGCCCAGACCCACGTCGTCAGCTCCTTCTCCTGAATGTAGAAGGTCGCGTTGGGGAAATGGTCGGCACCCCCGAAATGATCGAAATGGGCATGCGTGACCAGGACATGCGTCACGTCCTCCGGCGTCACGCCGCAGCCGGCCAGAACATCGCGCGGAGAATGCCAGTTCTCCACGCCGAAGCGGTCGTTCAGCTCCTTGCCGTATGCCTTGTTGTCGTAGCCGACATCGACCATCGCGACATGCCCGTTCCCCTTGATGAGGACGTAGGAATAGGAGAACCGGATGCTCTCGCCGAAGGCGCCGTGGACGGCGATGCCCTTCGGAAACACGCTGGTGTAGCCGTACTCCAGAACCCAGATCGAATAGTCGCCCATCGGGCTTCCTCCTTGGTGTCGGTCGGCGGTCCGTGCCTCGCTATCCGCCGGTGCGGCCGTGATGGGCGCAGCAAGCCTGGTCGAAGGCGATGATCTCGAAGCCGGGGAGCGCGCCGGTCGCCCAGTGCAGCTCCTGCCAGCCGTGCCGGAGCAGCGGGAGCGTGCCGTCCACGTCGAGCACACCGCCGGGCCGCGTGGTCGATCGCGCCTGCTCCAGCGCCCGCCCGATCCAGGCCGCCGCGCGCGTCAGGTGCCGATGATGGTGCGCGCTCTGCGCCGGAACCGCCGCGGAACGGATCGCATCCCGCGCCCCGTCGCAGGCATGGCGGGCCAGGCCCAGCATCGGGTGGTCGGGAACCGCGGACCGGCTTCCCGCCGCCGCCAGGACGAGAACGCCCGCGAGCTGCGCGGCGGCCTGCCGCAAATCCTCGAAAGGGCGGCGCATGGCGATCGCGTAAGCCACGGTCCGGTCGTCCAGCGGCGCGGCGAGGAGGGCCGGGAGGCCGGCCTCCGGGTGCGGCGCGCCATCGTCCGGAAGGTCGCCGCGCATGGCGTTTCAGCGCCCTTGGAACGGCTGACGCTGGCGGAAGTCCGCGGCGATGTCCTCCATCGTCATCCAGCGAACGCCGGGGTGGGCGTTGATGTGCGCGATCAGCCGTTCGAGAACGAGAAGGAACTGCGGCCGGCCGGCGACGTCCGGGTGGATGGTGAGCGGGAAGACCGCGTAATCCATTTCCCGGTAGACCCAGTCGAACTGGTCGCGCCACAGCTCCTCGATGTCGCGCGGGTTGAACCAGCCGCCGCTGTTCGGCGCCTTCTTGATGAACATCAGCGGCGGCAGGTCGTCGATGTACCAGTTGGTCGGGATCTCGACGAAATCGATGTCCTTGCCGTGGACCAGGGGCTTCATCCACTCCTCGGCCTTCTTGGAATGGTCGATCGTGGTCCAGGACTCGCCGGTGCGGGCGTAGAAGGGCAGGAAGTCATGGTAGGCCTGCGTATGGCCGTAGACGAAGCCGTGCTTGACGGCGAGGTCGAAGGTGTGCCCGGAGGGCTCCCACCAGGGGGCCGAATAGCCGCGCGGCCTCTTGCCGGTGTGGGCCTCGATCACCTCGACGGACTTCCTGAGAACGTCCTCTTCCTGCTCGCGGGTCAGTCCATTCGGCGGTTCGTGCGAGTAGCCGTGGGCGCCGATCTCATGCCCCGCGTCCGCGATCATCCGGATGTGGTCGGGAAAGGATTCGACGGTGTGTCCCGGGATGAACCAAGTCCCCTTGATGTTCATCCGGTCGAACAGCTTGAGCACCCGCGGCGTGCCGACCTCGACCGAGAAAATGCCGCGTTGAATATCGTACAGCGAGTCCGCGCCGCCCCACGAGCCGATGAAGCCGGCTACGGCGTCCACATCCACGCTGAACGTGCACTGAATCTCCTTGGGCATCTGGAGTCGTCCTTCCCACTGCAATCGTTTCTTTGATGTCGAGAGCCGGTTCTCCGGGAACCGCAGGACCGCGGCCGGCCGCATTCACAAGGATCCCGAGGATCGGGGCGGCGGTGGCCGATGCCGACCCCCGCGGGGGACCGGCCGCCCCGCGGTCCGGCCAATCCGGTCAGCCGGCCCGGCCGTGGTACTGCTCGTCGCTGACCTGCTCCAGCCACGTCACATGCGTGCCGTCGAGCGCTTCCTGCATTGCGATGTAGACCATGGTCGTCGTCGGGGATGCGCCGTGCCAATGCTTCTCGTCCGGCGGAATCCAGACGACATCGCCGGCGCGGATCTCGTGAATCTCGCCGCCCCAGCTCTGGACGCGGCCGATTCCGGAAAGCACGCACAGCGTCTGGCCGAGGGGATGGGTGTGCCAGGCCGTGCGGGCGCCGGGCTCGAATCGCGCAAAGCCCGCGCACACGCGCGCCGGGGCCGGCGCCTCTATGATCTGCTCGCGCCACACCGTGCCCGTAAAATGCTCGGCTGCGCCGCGCCGGGACGGCCGGGAGCCGCTGACGTGGATGTCCATACGCGCTTCCTCCTTTATTTGGGGCAGCGTGAACGCGCTCGCGAAACAAGGGTCTGGCGCGTCGCGCGTTTCGGAAGGAAAGGCTCGATGCTCTAGGCGCTGGCCGTGCGCTGTTCGATCGCGCGGATCACGCCGACCATGTCGGTGTCGCCCAGCCCGAGGGACCGGGCCTCGCTGAACAGAGCGTGGCAGGTGTCGAGCAGCGGCGACGCGATCCCGGCCCTGCGGGCGGCCTCGAAAATCAGCCGCACATTCTCCTGAACGTTGGTGATGGACGCCTGCACGGCGAAATCCTGGGCGAGGAGCTTCGCCGCCTTGATCCGCGAGACGTCGCTGGCCAGGGGACCCGCGTTGAGCACGGCGACGAACTGGGCGAGATCGAGGTCGTGGCTCGCGGCGAAATGCGTCGCCTCCGCGAGGCCCGTCACAATCGCCGTCAGAAACAGATTGACCGCGAGCTTCATATGGAGCGCGCCCGGCACCGGGCCGCAGGCGACGGTGTCCCGGCACATCGGCGCGAGCAATGGCTTGACCGACGCCACCACGTCCGGCTCGCCCGCCAGCATCGCCACGAGCTGGCCGGCTTCGGCGGGCTTGCGCGAGCCGGACACCGGCGCTTCGACATAGCGCCCCCCCGCGGCGCGCACCTCGGCTTCGAGCGCCTTCGAATAGTCGGGTGCGGTCGTGGCCATATTGACCAGCGTGCGCCCGTTGACCCGGGTGGCGAAAGCCTCCTCGCCCCGCGCGAGCACGGCGTCCATCGCGGCGCCGTCCACCAGCATGAGGACCACGACCTCGCAGCGGGCGAAGACGTCGGCCGGGGTCCCGGCAACGGCAGCCCCCGCCTGGGCCAGGACCTGGCATTTCGCGGAGGATCGATTCCAGACCAGGAGCGGCGTGCCGGCCGTCGCCAGCCTCAGCGCCATGGCTTCGCCCATGGTTCCCAGACCGATGAAACCCAGGGCCGCGGTGGGATTGACGCTCACAAGACCTCCTTCGGATCCGGCGGGTTCACAAGGCGCGCCATGTCGGGTGCGGCCGTTCCGCCGGCGCCCGGACCGCCTCCGCCCAGGCGCCGCCGCCCCCCTGCAAAACAACCGTAGCCATTGCCGCGACTTAAGGCTATCAGATATATTTGAACATACACTTCAGGAAAGCTGAAGATGAGGACCACCTTCGATATGGATGCGCTGCGCACGATCGTCGTTGGCGCTGAACTGAAGAGCTTCGCGCGCGCTGCCTTGCAGCTCGGCCGCTCGCAATCGGCGATCAGCATGCAATTGAAGAAGCTTGAGGAGCAGGCGGGACGGACATTGTTCCGCCGGACGGGGCGCGGCCTGGTTCCGACGGAGGCGGGCGATGCCCTTCTCACCTACGCACGCCGGATCATCGCCTTGAACGACGAAGCGGCGGCCTTCCTTGGTTCGACGGCCACCGCCGCGGCGGTGCGCATCGGTCTTCCCCAGGATTTCTTCGACGACGTGATGCCCGAGGCGATCAAGCGGTTTTCCCGGGAAAGGCCGGGGGTTCACGTCGAGGTCAGCGCCGGACGCAACCC